>CAYQKZ010000397.1:0-3114 GCA_964418135.1 uncultured Desulfobacterales bacterium | reverse complement strand
GTTATATGCTGATTCGTCCGGTGTATTTCATAGGGAAAATTGCCGATAAACTGTCCTATGGATTCAATGCCATCCTCCCGGTTGCCCATATCAGTGTGGATGTCGCCGATAATGAATTCGGCATGGGTGATATCGGAATCTCCCCCTTTATCTATCTCTATGAAAATCCGAATTCAAAAATATATCTCTCCTTCTGGGAATTCATCTTTATGCCGACCGGCAAGTACGATGAAAACAACATCTTCAATCTCGGTCGGAATGCCTGGTGGTTTCAGCACCAACTTGCTTTCGGGTGGTATCCCAACCAGTTCGGGATGGATTTGAACGTCAACTATTTCCAGTTTACAAACAGCGACAAACTGAAATACGATGAGCCGGATGCATTTGAACTGGAAACAGTCGTCCATTACGGGATCACCGATAAACTTCGTGTCGGCGTCAATGCCGCCTATTGGGTCGGAACCGAGGACGCTGTAATTGACGGCATGGATATAACCGACACAAAACCGCTGAACGTCAAGCTCGGCCTCAATCTATCCTATGCATTTTCGGATAAAATCACCGGCGGTATTCGCTGGATGCATGATGTCGACTCGATAAATTATCCCAGTGGAGACTGGGTGTATGTGCGTCTTGCATATATCTTCTGATTTGGTTTTCAATCAAGCCGATACGTATCAAACATATCGATTGATATCCTCAAGTTTGCAAATTTTGACCGGTTAAAGTATAGCTTTCAAGATAGTGGTTTTGGGAAGGCAGAAGCAAAAACAACACATGGAGTCGCGGTTCCGACACAGTGAATACATTAACAGACAACATTCTTGAATCAATGAACCCTACAGCGCCTGATGACAATACTACGCCGGAGGTTTTACAGGCGGAATCGGCGCGGCTGCGGGCTGAAAACGCTCAATTGAAGCGCGATTTGGCAGACCTGGAACTGCTGTATCAAACCACGACGGAACACGGTGAGGCGATCGAGGATGAGCTTGCAGAAAAAAATATCGCGCTTGAAAAAATTCAGGAGCGGTTGCAGGAGGAACTCGATCAGGCACTTCGATATGTGATGGCGCTTCTGCCGGAACCCATGACCCAACCGGTTCGAGCTGAATGGCTTTTTATTCCATCTTCGGAGTTGGGAGGTGATTCGTTTGGCTATCACTGGATCGATTCGGAGCATCTGGCAATCTATCTGCTGGACGTCTGCGGCCATGGTGTCGGCGCATCACTGCTGTCTGTCACGGCCATCAGCACATTGCGCGGCGAAACACTTTCAGGCATCGACTTTCGATCACCGCGTCAGGTGTTGACGTCCATGAATACGGTATTCGATATCTCCAAACAGAACGAAATATTTTTGACCTTATGGTATGGTGTATATCATATCACAAGTCATCAATTGACTTTTGCCGCCGGCGGCCACAATCCGGCCGTCCTGATTCCCCATAGCTCCACACAGACATCGGAAATCCTCAATTTCCTCCGCACACAACCCATTATCGGCCTGATTCCGGATTTCCAATATCGGGATCAGGCGATGACCATCACCGAAGGCAGCCGTCTGTTTGTGTTCAGTGATGGCGTGTATGAGTTGCAAAAAGAGGCCGGCGGTATGTTTTCTTTGAATGAACTGTGTCAGTTACTGGGGCGATATGGCCCGAAAAACCATCCCGACATGCAAGAATTGGTAACCGACTTGCGCACGGTACAGGGGCAGAATGCATTCAATGACGACTTTTCAATGATTATTCTGGATTTCTAAAGGATATCTATGACCCAGATGGCGGATTCCATGTCGATGTTACCGGCAATTCGCGTATGCTGCGATATGCCTGGCTTTACTGCCGATTGGTGCCGATGCGATCAGTTATCAAATTTTTTGGCAGAGACGTTCAGTCTGGTCAAGGCAGATCCCTTTGCATTTTCCAATATGCTTTCCACGATCATTAATGAAGTCCTCGAGACGATATTCTATAATAATGCGGGAACGGGCTCCCTGATATTGCAATTGAGTGAGGAAAACGCAGTCACGATCTTGCGCGCAGAATTTGCCGTGGACGATCGTGCCCGTTCGTTGTATGAACGAATCATTACCGCACTGGCTACCCAGGATCCGGTCATGTTGTATGAACAGTTACTGTTTCAGGTGTCATCGGTAGACTCGCGTGAAATCTGCCTGTATGAAATTGCCGCCGATTATGGCGCGCGGTTGACGGTAGAGAAAGGGAGCCAACCCGGTTTGATCTGCTTAGCCGTACACATAGACATCAACACCTGTCTTAATACAAAAATCGGGAATACCTGATGTCCTCCCATCCTGTCATCACATTTGACGAGCAACTTCAGGAGCTGATCCTGGCAGGAACATGGTTGCCAAGAGACAGCGATTCGACCTCCACCGTCAAAGATATTTTGCATTCCGCGGCATCGTCGGTCAAAGGGATACTTTATATCAATTGTAAACGGTTACTTCGGATGAATTCTCCGGCTTTCTATGCGCTGCTGAATATGCTGTGCTGGATAAAAAACAACCGATCTGAATTGTGCGTAAAATTCATTGTTTCCAGTGCCATTCCATGGGCTGAGAAGCGTTTCCGTATCATCATTCCGATGTTGGGGAAAAACTTCAGTGTGGAACAGTATGATAAGCAATTTTATCCGGGACAGGCCGCTGTGGAAGATGCTTCCTTCATTCCGGTGCTGCAAACACAAGCTAAAATAATTTGGGAACAGGAACGGCACATTCTGCCACGTCACGGACTGTTCCCTCATATGAAGGTTGCCGATATTTGTTGCGGAATCGGTAGCTTTGCCATGCAGGTGGTTCGCCACTTCGCACCTAAAGTAGTTGTTGGTGTGGATCATGCGCAGTCATCCTTGACCTATGCAAGGCTTTTGGCCCACGAATTTTGCCTGTCCAATCTGGAATTTATTTATGGCGATGCGACGAATTTACTGCTGGCAGATAACCGCTTCGATTTTGTTGCATGCCGACTGGCCTTGCAGATATTTAACAGGCCGGAAAATATTTTGCGTGAACTGGTGCGCATCTGCTGTCCAGGCGGAAGAGTGTATTTGACCAATGAAACATATTCCCGCTGTTTCGGTTAT
>CAYQKZ010000396.1:0-3115 GCA_964418135.1 uncultured Desulfobacterales bacterium | reverse complement strand
CGGTGCAGAATGTTTTCATGCGGGGATCATTTCCTTATTTCTGAATCACATTATCAGGCTGATGCGTCGAAAAAACAAGATATCCAATACTCACATCATCGGATGTTTTAAGCCGTATGACGTCTTTCAAATTATTTTCGATGGCGGATTCCAGTGTCGTCCGATCATATTTTGGAACCCAGTCCAACATCCGGGATACGGCCGGTGCAAACATGCCGCTGGCGCGCTGGTACAGGCCTTCCTCGGCACCGTCCGACATGATGACGCAGGCATCTATCGCATCTACGGAACCGACTGCAAGTTGTAACAAGTCTGGGGCATTTCTGGACGTAACAAACACGGTTTCATTGAAAAATTCACCTTTGGATGCGTTCAAAACAGTCCGCCATTCACCGGTGATGGCGTTGCGGATACCGATTCGTCCGTCTCCCAATTGGCCGATCAGCAGTTTTTTTCCGTCGGTTGCCACAAACAATAGCGTGGCGGCATACTGCTTGAGTTCGGTCCGATAACGTTTTGACACTTCAGTGAGCATACGGATCACCGGACCCATCACTTTATGTTTCGCTTTTGCTTCTTTGGATCGGATGATCCGCTTGAAATTCTCTTTCAATGTCCGTGTGATCGTGTTGACCACAATCTGGGCACCCAGGCTGGAATACGTCGCGCTTCCTGCGCCATCTGCCAGCACGATGGAAGCCAATTTTTCGCTGCAAAAACCCAGCACGGAATCTTGACATGGGATATTTGCAGATTCATGCCTGCGTCCCTGAGTACGGGCCACGGCCACTTTGAATGTAGAAGCAGAAAAACTTTTTTTCGAAGGATGGAGGATTGGCAAATACTTTTTTTTTCTTTTTTTCATGAATTCCTACCAATCAACTGTTGAATGCGGTTTCCCAGTCAACGGACATTTTTTTGAATGCAGTCTCCCCCAATCCGGCGGATTGGGTGTCTCCGGGATTGGACAGGGAAACAGCATTGACAGACTTGGACAGCCACGAAAAGAACCGCTTCAGATCAGCCGCCTCGATGCGCAGGGGGTTCAGTCTTGGAGAGAACTGGCCCAATTTCGAAAGGTTGGCGTCCTTACCGATGGCAATTGGAAAGACCGTCAACTTTCGATTGTTGACCATTTTCTGACATCTCTGTACGGAAATCGTTACGTCATCGGTCGGTTCGCCGTCAGTCATCAGAACCAGCCATGGTTGAAAATAGTCCACCCCCATCTCGGAGTAAACCCGTTTTGCCTGTTCCAACATATCCAGGCACATATTGACGGCCTGACCCATGGGGGTATATCCATCGGCTGTAAATCTTGGAACCTGTTGACGTTCAATTCCGGCAAAGTCCAACACTTCGCTGTTCCGGTGTTTTGTCTTTCCGATGATACGGGGGATCCAATTGGGAACTAACATTTAAAAAGGGACCTTACAGCAATTAATATCGCTGCTGTCCTATTAACCAGTATATGATATAAGAAAGTTATTTGTGCTAAAAAATGTTGTCAAAATTACCATTGCAACAAAGTCCCTTTTTAAATGTTAGTTCCCAATTGGATAAATTTCCATTATCGACATACACCACCTTGATGTCTTTGGCTGAATCAATTGCCTGGCTTCGGGAATTCTTGAGAATTTGCAGTGCGATGGATTCATTCTGGGTTATCAGACATAACCGATATTTCAACTGGTATGCGATGAAAAGCTCTGCAAACAATTTCGAGGTATCATATCGATCACCGGCTATGGGATGAGGATATTTGGCATCCAGCAATCGATTGGCGTTTTGAATGGATTTCAGAATTTTCAACGCTTCGGCAGCCTTGGCTTGGGCGGCAGAATTCTGTGTGGTTCGAAAATACTCCAGGTTGTCGATGGTTCGTACCGACACAAGCATGTTGGTGTCGTATCGTTGAAGCAGAGGCAGCAGCAGATCGAGAAACACTTTATCGGCGGATGGTTCGAGCAGGCTGCCGGTGTCAACGAACAATTTATAATCCTTGACCAGATTGTTCAAATCGACACGGGTATCCATGTCTCCATTCCGCAGCTCGAACGGTTCGCCTGTGTCTTGGTTCATGGTTTCACTCTCTTTCCAATGCTGTTCATTGAATGGGGAAGCCGATTGGCGCGCTGTCTGTATTCAGACAACAAATCAATCGCCTGACGAAACATATCCGGCAGAGAAGAGGCGTTTTTATCATCATTCCCCGATAAAATTTGAATTCCGGCATCGGTTGCGTCGATCGACAAGGTGTCGGCCCTGGCATGCTGCTTTCTGAATCGTAGTATCGGCTGGCTGAGAAGGGTTTCAACATGATTCCTTACAGCCCTTGCACCGCTGGAACTCCCTGCAGTCATCTGTTTAATCGCTTCCTGAAATTCCGTACCCAGAATGGATCTCCCGGTTTGGTGAAAAGCATATTTTATGCCGATCATGTCATCCATCTGAATGTTGGAAATAAACATGACGACACACTCCCGAAAATCGCCGGTTCCTTTGCTCCAAGGCAACGACCCTTCATCGAGCAACTGCATTAGGGTTTTAAAAACGGTCGAGTGGGCTTTTTCGATTTCATCGAAAAGAATCACCAGCCTGTTGGATCGATCCAGATCGGCAAACAGCTTTGGTTTATCCTCACTGCCCACATAACCCATGGCGCTTCCGGTCAGGTTATTTGCAGAAGATTCCTGACTGAACTCTGTCATGGCCAGATAACTGTATTCATATCCATAAGGCTGCAGGGCCTGAGCCAGCAATTTGGCGGTAAATGTTTTGCCCACTCCGCTGGCACCCACCAGAAAAAAACTGATCGGTCGGTCTTTCTCCTTCTGGCTATACCAGATTTCCAAACGTTCTACCAGTTGCTGAATATAGTCTTCCTGACATTGCACCTGGGAAAGGGTTTGATACAGGGCTTCGGCCGAAATATGGTAAATATTAAATTGTAATATAGTATGTCAACCAATGGGTTGGAGAAACAAGTTTCCCGATAATGGTTCGGCCAATGATACCATTGTTGACAAACATAATCCCATCGACTACGCATGGAAAACGTTTAACTCGATGTTCAAGTTTTTTGTATTTGATTGAATATATTGGTTTTTTTTAA
>CAYQKZ010000395.1:0-3126 GCA_964418135.1 uncultured Desulfobacterales bacterium | reverse complement strand
TGTCACCGCTTTCTTGCCAAATTTGAAACATCTTGAGAGTCGGTTTGATCGTATCGATCTGGATATCAAAGACTTGAGTATCGGGCTGAAAGATTCCAGCAATCGTTTGAGCGCGCTTGAAAAAAGGTTTGACAACTTTGAAGTTCAGGTGGATAAACGATTCGATCTGCTCTCCGGGGAATTGATCAATTTTAAAGGAGATGTGTATCGTCGGTTTGAAAGTGTAGACAAACGATTTGAACAGGTAGACAAACGATTTGAACAGGTAGACAAACGATTTGAGCAGGTGGATAAGCGGTTTGATCAACTGACTGGTGAGTTGAAAGACTTTAAAGGGGATGTCTATCGGCGTTTTGAAGATGTGGATAAACGTTTTGATCAGCTTACGGGAGAACTCAAAGACTTCAAGGGCGATGTGGATCGGCGTTTTGAACAGATAAGAAGTGATTTCAAGGAACTCAAAACTGACAATAACAGACGATTTGACCAGATCGCTGCATCTATCGAGCGCCTCGGAGATAAACTGGATTCCCGTGATGCCCGGCAGCGATCTTTCACACTGCGGATGTTCGGTATTGCGATCAGTATTTCATTTTTAGGGGTGTTGGGTGTATTGGCTAAGTCGTTCGGAATTCTGTAAATCAATTTCGGTGCCATCATCACAAATTTTAAAAGGAAAAACCCATGTCCGTACCTTCTGTAAAGATTTATTCACTCAGTACCTGCAGTCATTGTAAATCTACAAAAAAAATGCTTTCAGACTGCACCGTCCAATATGATTTCGTAGATGTGGACATCCTTCAAGGCGATGAAAGAGCTGCCATTCTGGAAGATGTCAAGAAATTCAACCCGAAATGCTCGTTTCCAACCATTATCATCGGTAATACCGTCATTGTCGGATTCAAGGAAAAAGAAATCAAGGAGGCGCTGGGTCTTACATGAATGCTGAACAACTCCAGGAGATGCTCAAGAAGGTTCAAGAGCCCAAAGGCTATTATTTCAGCGACGATACCGAACGGGTGATGGATCTGATGAATGCGCTGCTGGCAAACAAGGATCGTTACGGATACATGGTGTGTCCCTGCCGCCTGGCATCCGGAGACAGGGAAAAAGACAGAGATATCATTTGCCCCTGTGTATACCGCACCGAGGATGTGGTGGAATTCGGGAGCTGCTACTGCAATCTCTATGTGTCTCGGGAATGGAATGAGGATAAGATTTCACGGGAATATGTTCCTGAGCGCAGACCTGTGGAGAAAATGTTTTAGGAACAGTTTTTGGCAAACTCACCAGATAGAGTCTACCGTGATGCATGGTTCCTGATCAGGGTGGGGGAGTCATTTTGGATGTGACGCCATCGTTAGCAGAAAGCGAACTGCGTTACCGGAGTCGTTTTTTGCGGCAGGACGCCCGTTCGGTTGTTTTTCTGTCTGCAGTGGTCCTGTTTTTCCAGGTGGTGCTGATCAAGGCGGATGCGGTACTCGGGCTTACCCCGCTCGTTTTTCAGGGCTTGTTGGCGCTAAGAAGCGGACTGGTGCTGCTATCCATGGCAGCCATTGTCATTTGTTCGCGTACCGACAATCCTGGACGTTTCGACCGGATGTGTTTCGTATGGGGCATGGTGATGGCATTGACGAATAATCTGGTCATTCTCACCCGCCCGCCCGCCTATATCGGCAATATGAATGTGGAACTCGTCGTTATCTGTGCCCTTTACACCATCTTGCCGGACCGTACGATTTATCGGACGTTACCTCCTGTTTTAGGCAGTGCCGGAAGCCTGTTTCTGTTTTTCACCGTCAAAACGCCGGTGGGAATGGTGGCCACACTTTCCATCGTTTTCGCCTACGTATCCGCCAATCTTCTGGGATTTTACTTTTCCATCAAATCTTACCGGTACCGCCGTTCGTCATTTTTTACAGCCGAAGCGCTGGAGCGGGCGCTGCAGGAGGCGGATGCCAGTCGTCAGATTATCGAGTCATCCAATCGCCAGTTGTTCGAAATCAAAGAGCAGTATCGTCAGCTCGTTCAGAACAGCCATGAGGTCATTTACGAAATCGGCCCGGATGGGATGTTCCGGTTCGTTTCTCCAGGATGGACCCGGCTGTTGGGGCATGATGTCTCCGATGTGGAAAATCAGGACTTCCGGCAATTCGTTCATGTGGAGGATATCCCTGCCTGTGAGGCGTTTCTGGAAAAAACGGTTTCAATGGGAGAGGCGCAGCAGGGAGTCGAATACCGTGTCTTTCACAAGGATGGCTCCATCCGATGGCACCGATCCAATATCCTGCCCTGTTTCAACGATCGACACGACATTGTCATGATGGTCGGAAATGCCGTCGATATCACCGATTACAAGGAAAATCAGACACAACTGGAGCTGGCCAGGATGGCAGCCGAGGCCTCCAACACAGCGAAAACGGAATTCCTGGCCTTGGTCAGTCATGAAATCCGCACTCCCTTGAACGCGGTGGTCGGGTTCAGCCGATTGGTCCGGCAGGCCAACGGTTCCGACCGGTGTACACAGTATTTTGGAATTATTGAAGAATCTTCCCGTATTCTCATGAATGTGGTCAACAATATTCTCGATATGTCCCGGATCGAAAGCGGCCAACTGACGCTGGAATCCGCCCCGTTCAATCTATCCGAATTGATCGGCCGGATCGAAAGCCTGTATGCACCGCTGGCGGCGGAGCGCGGTCTCGATTTCGAGATCGTTGTTACCGGGGATATCCCTGAGCATGTTGTCGGTGATGCCTTGCGTCTTCAGCAGATCCTGTCCAATCTTCTTTCCAATGCCATCAAATTCACCGAGTCCGGCAGGGTCCAGTGCCAATTCGACACGGTACCCGGAGACAGTCATGGATCGGACAGCGGGCAATTCACGATCAGCATTACGGTCAGAGACAGCGGTATCGGCATAGCCGAGAGCAAACAGGCGCTGTTGTTTCGGCCCTTTCAGCAACTCGATCCCAGCATTACCCGGCGATATGGCGGCAGTGGTCTGGGGCTGGCCATCGTCAACCGTATGGTGAAACTCATGGGCGGCCAGATATCTGTCATCAGTCAGGAAGGCTCCGGCACCCGTTTTGTCGTGACACTACCCCTGCGGGTCTGCACCGACGC
>CAYQKZ010000394.1:0-3145 GCA_964418135.1 uncultured Desulfobacterales bacterium | reverse complement strand
GTTTGCATTTTCGCAGGATTTTACGTCGCGCGGCGGCAGTCTCGGAGAGATGCATGCCAAAAAAATCACCAAGGTCATGGATCTGGCCATGAAAGCCGGTGTGCCTTTTGTCGGGATGAACGATTCGGGCGGCGCCCGAATTCAGGAAGGTGTCGATGCACTTTCCGGTTTCGGCCAGATTTTTTACCGCAATGCCCTGGCTTCCGGGGTTATCCCTCAGATCTCGGCCATCATGGGAACGACGGCCGGCGGGGCCGTGTATTCACCGGCCATGACCGACTGGATATTGATGGTGAAAAACACCAGCTATATGTTCATTACGGGCCCGGAAGTCATCAAATCCGTCACGGGTGAAGAAATCAGCTTCGAAGACCTGGGTGGCGCCATGGCCCATAACGAAAAAAGCGGTGTGTCTCACTTTGCCTGTGAAAGTGATCAGGACTGCATTGCCAAAATCAAAACACTGCTCTCCTATATGCCTTCCAACAACATGGAAGATCCGCCGGTCGTGCCCACGGGAGACGATCCCCGCCGGGTGGATCCGGCGCTGAACAGCATTATTCCCGACAGTCCCAGTCGACCGTACGATATGAAAGTTGTCATTCGTTCCATCGTGGACAATGGTGTTTTCTTCGAACCCCATGAATTCTATGCCCGCAATATCCTTATCGGATTTGCCAGACTGAACGGCAGAAGTATCGGTATTATCGCCAATCAGCCCAAGGTCATGGCCGGCTGTCTCGATATCAACGCCTCGGACAAGGCCACCCGGTTCATCCGATTCTGTGATGCCTTCAACATTCCTCTTCTGACCATTGCCGATGTTCCGGGATATCTGCCCGGCAGCTATCAGGAATGGGGCGGCATCATCCGGCATGGCGCCAAGCTGCTCTGGTGCTATTCCGAAGCCACGGTGCCCAAGCTTTTGCTGGTTACCCGGAAAGATTACGGCGGATCGTATCTGGCCATGTGTTCCAAAGATCTGGGGGCGGATATGGCGTTTGCCTGGCCGACTGCACAAATTGCGGTCATGGGTGCGGCAGGGGCTGCCAACATCATCCATCGCAAGGAAATCACCTCGGCGGCTGATCCGGCTGCCAAGCGGGAAGAAAAAATTCAGGAATACGATGATCTGTTCTCCAATCCCTATTGCGCCGCTGCCCGTGGTTATATCGATGCTGTGATCGTTCCCAGCGAAACTCGGCCCCGACTGATCGATGCGCTAGAAATCCTGTGCAGCAAGCGGGAAACCCGTCCGCCGAAAAAACACGGCAACATACCGCTATAAGGGGGAATCATGAATGCAAATACCCAGCAATCCCAGAAAATGGCGGCAGCCATATCGGCCGTTTTCAGCTACATCCGCTCTCAGGAAGATGCGGCAGCGATGATGGCATCCATGGCGGCACCTACGGCTGAACCTTCCGTATCCGCCACACCGGTCAAATTGTGGGGCATCGCCGGCAGACAGGATATGATGAGTCTGCGGAATCTGATGCAGTTGCGTACGTTTCGGGGATCGAAGCTGCGCTGAAAGAAGAATGACCAATTCAATCGAATAGACTGAACCGAATCATAATATATCGAGGAGACCCTTAACATGAGTGAGCATGATCAGGTAAAAACAACGGAAATGAACTATCTGAAGGACAGATCCACCGCCCAGGACCCGGTGAAAATAATGGATCTGACATTGCGGGACGGCCACCAGTCGCTGTTTGCCACACGGGGCAGAACAGAGGACATGATTCCCGTGGCCGAGATGATGGATGATATCGGCTTCTGGGCCATGGAAACCTGGGGCGGCGCCACCTTCGATACCATGCACCGCTTTCTGAACGAAGATCCCTGGGAACGGCTCCGGACGTTGAAACGTTATATCCGGAAAACGCCGTTTTCCATGCTGTTACGCGCCCAGAATCTGGTCGGTTATCGCAATTATGCCGATGACGTGGCCCGCCCCTTCGTCGAACGTGCCGCAGCCAACGGTATGGATATTTTCCGCACATTTGACGCATTGAACGATTATCGCAATTTTGAAACCGTGGTGCCGGCCATCAAAAAATGCGGCAAGCATTTTCAGGGCTGCATCTGCTATACCATGACCGAGCCCCGGCTCGGCGGTGAAGTGTATAACCTCGATTATTATGTCAGCAAAGGCAAAGCCCTCGAGGCCATGGGTGCGGACAGCATCTGCCTGAAAGACATGGCCGGTTTGATTGCGCCTTATGATGCCTACGAGATTATCAAGGCGTTGAAGAATGCCGTAAAAATCCCCATCAATCTTCACAGCCATTTTACGTCCGGCATGTCCTCCATGTCCCATTTAAAGGCCATCGAAGCCGGTGTGGACATCATCGACACCTGTATGTCGCCATATGCGTATCGGACATCCCATCCGGCCATCGAACCGCTGGTCATGACGCTTCTGGGAACCAACCGGGACACGGGTTTCGACATCAAGGCTCTGGCTGCGGTCAATGAAATTCTGGAAAAGGAAATCTGCCCAAAATATCGGCATCTTCTGGATGACACCAAGCTTTCGATCATCGATATCAACGTCCTCCTGCATCAGACCCCGGGCGGCATGCTCTCCAACCTGGTCAATCAGCTCCGGGAGATGGATGCTTTAGACAAGATCGATCAGGTTTACGCCGAACTTCCCCGGGTCCGAAAAGATCTCGGCCAGATTCCGCTGGTCACACCCACCAGCCAGATTGTGGGCATTCAGACCGTCAACAACGTACTCTTTGACGATGAAAACGAGCGCTATAAAATGATCACCGGCCAGGTCAAGGATCTGTGCTACGGCCTTTACGGAAAAACTGCCGTTCCCATCAACCCGGAAGTCCAGAAAAAAGCGTTGAAGGGCTACCAGAGAGGGGAAGAGCCCATTACCTGCAGACCGGCGGAAGTGATCGAACCGGAACTGAAAAAAGCCCAGGATGAACTGAACTCGGGAATGTAACTCAACTTCAGACTTAGGGTGAAACCCCGCGGGGGACAGGGTCCAACGCGGGGTTTCGCTTTCAGGAGGATATGCATGGCAACCGTGCAGCGCCGAAGATCGCTCAAACATAGCTGGGAACGAAGCTTTCCCTATTGGTTGCTGGTTCCCGCCATGGCGGTTCTGGTTCTGGCCCAG
>CAYQKZ010000393.1:1189-3151 GCA_964418135.1 uncultured Desulfobacterales bacterium | reverse complement strand
GAACTCAGGTTACTTGCACCGGCATATTCTGGCGACACTTTCATTTTTACCGATGTAGCCGAACTGGATATCACCAGCGAGCCGGATCTCGATTTTTTTGTTAATCGCGAAAAACCGGCGGTCATTATCAATTGTGCTGCTTATACTGCAGTTGACAAAGCTGAGCAGGAAGATAACCTTGCATTCCTGATCAATGCCACTGCGGTGGGGAATCTCTCAAGGGTTGCTTCAAAACACCACTCCCTGCTGGTTCATATTTCGACAGATTATGTTTTCGATGGCAAAGGTTTCAAACCCTACATGGAAGACGATCCGACCAACCCCGTATCGCTTTATGCAAAGAGCAAACATGCCGGGGAACAACAGTTGCAGTCATATGCAGGCAAAGCACTGATCATTCGAACTTCATGGTTGTATTCTGAATTCGGCAATAATTTCGTTAAAACCATGATGAAATACGGCCGGGAGCGTGAGCAACTGAATGTCGTTTTCGATCAGACAGGTACACCGACCTATGCCCGCGACCTGGCTCAAACAATCCTTGACATCATTCAAAAACAGCCTGTTATTGCTGGTATTGAGGTTTTTCATTATTCCAATGAAGGGGTTGCCAGCTGGTATGATTTTGCAAAAGCAATCATGGAATTCAGTGGGATAAACTGTAAAATAAACCCGATTGAAACCAAAGACTATCCATTGCCGGCCATCCGTCCATTTTACAGTGTGTTCAACAAATCAAAAATCAAACAACGGTTTTTGATCGAAATCCCGTATTGGAGGGACAGTCTGAAGGAATGTATGAAGAGGATGGTATAACATATCGGATTTCGGATTTCGGATTTCGGATTTCAGATTTCGGATTTCGGATTTCGGATTTCGGATTTCGGATTTCGGATTTCAGATTTCGGATTTTACAAATTACTTTTGCGAAATAAAAAATGATTTTATGGAGATAGAAAAGTCAGTGTTACAACGGGCACAAATCTGGCTCGAAGGCAGTTTTGATGAAGAAACGAAAAGTGCTGTCAAAAAATTAATCGAAACAAACCCGGTAGAGCTGACTGATTCATTTTACCGTGACCTGGAGTTCGGGACCGGCGGATTGCGGGGAATCATGGGATCAGGAACCAACCGTATGAATAAATACACGGTGGGCATGGCCACCCAGGGACTTGCGAATTACCTGAAGTTGATGTTCCCGGCCCTGAAGCCAATTAAAATGGCCATTTCTCATGACAGCAGGAATAACAGCAAATATTTCGCGCAAATCGTGGCAGAGGTTCTTTCGGCAAATGGATTTATAGTGTATCTCTTCGACGACCTGCGTCCTACGCCCGAACTATCCTTCGCCATCAGGAAACTGGGTTGCCAGAGTGGCGTGATGGTAACCGCCTCTCACAATCCAAAGGAATATAATGGTTATAAGGCATATTGGGACGACGGCGCCCAGATGATCGCCCCGCATGACGAAAACGTGATCAAAGAGGTTCAGCAGATCACCTCGATCGATGATGTAAAATGGTCAGGAGTTCCGGGTAACATCATCAGCATAGGGGAGGAAATTGACAAGGAATATCTTGATCTCGTGCAGGCCCTTTCCCTCTCGCCCGATGCCATCAGGCGTCAGAAAAATCTCAAAATCGTTTATACACCCCTTCACGGCTGCGGTCGGAAGCTGGTTCCTGATATCCTTGCCAGGTTTGGATTTGAGAACATTCACATGGTGCCGCAGCAGGCCATTGCCGATGGCAATTTCCCAACTGTCCATTCGCCAAACCCTGAAGAACACGACGCACTCGACATGGCCATCAAACTTGCAGAGGAACTCCATGCCGACCTGGTGATGGCTACAGATCCCGATGCCGACCGGGTTGGCATTGCGGTCAGAAACAATAAGAACGAAATGGTTCTGCTCAACGGAAACCAAACTGCCGCACTTCTGTTCTATTACATCCTGAACCG
>CAYQKZ010000393.1:876-1179 GCA_964418135.1 uncultured Desulfobacterales bacterium | reverse complement strand
ATGAAGGAAAGAAAAAGTATATTGTCGGAGGTGAAGAGAGTTATGGCTATCTCATAGGAGATTTTGTGCGCGACAAGGATGCCATCAGTGCCTGTGCAATGATTGCTGAAACAGCTGCCTGGATGGCAGATTCGGGAAAATCGCTTTTTGATCTGCTTACAGAAATCTATCTGAAATACGGATTTTTCAAGGAAGGACTTATTTCTGTTACCCGCAAGGGAAAGAGCGGAGCCGAGGAGATTCAGCAGATGATGGTGGATTACAGGACAAAACCAAATATTGCGATCAACTATTCAAAGGTTG
>CAYQKZ010000393.1:0-866 GCA_964418135.1 uncultured Desulfobacterales bacterium | reverse complement strand
ACCGGACATCGCCACCTTTATCGATCAACAATTCCAAGGTCACAATTATCAAGGATTACCTGCTTCTCAGAGAAAAAGAGGTCAGTACCGGGATTGAAAAACCGATCGACCTGCCAAATTCGAATGTTCTGCAGTTTTTACTCGAAGATGGCAGCATCATCAGTGTGCGCCCATCGGGAACTGAGCCAAAAATCAAATTTTACTTTGGCGTCCGCGAACACCTTGAAAGCATTGACGGTCTTGAGCAAACCGAACAACGCCTGAATGAAAAAATAGCCAGCATCATTGCATCCATGAAACTTAAATAACCCGCAGATCACCAATGAGACATTGCCTACCGGCGCCGACCCGGTATATCCGCGGCAAGCGCCCGAACTGCTCACCGTGGCGCACGAATATTGCCTCTTTATGGAAAAGGCGGAAGATTACACCATGGAAGAGTTGCTGAATTTTCTTCAGAAGATATCTCCGCTTATCTACCTGAAGAGCGCCCTGCTGCCCGATGTGGAGGTGGCAGATGAGGATGCCGTGGAGCATTATGTGAGCGAAGAACAATGGGAGACCCTTTTCAACCAGCTTTTCAACAAATTTGGCGAAAAAGACCAGTTTTATTTTGTTGACCACCAGGAAAAAAGTCACAATGACCCAATCAAAGGCAGTCTTGCTGAATCGTACACAGACATTTACCAGGACTTGAAGGACTTCCTCTTACTATACCAGAACCCCTTGAAGTCATTTAAAGAAAATGCAGTCAGAGAATGCAAGCGTTTATTTGAAACACGATACGGATACAGGCTCATCAACGCACAATCGGCCATTCATTGCATCCGGTATCCCGAAGAAAACAGCATTGTTTTTTAGACACC
>CAYQKZ010000392.1:0-3162 GCA_964418135.1 uncultured Desulfobacterales bacterium | reverse complement strand
GGAGGAGAGCCGGGGGGGTCCAGAAGCGCAGATTGTTCCCGCTTAGCGTATCGATTTTATTCGGATTATATTCAACGATCCTGTAAGCCCGCTATGGACTGTCCGTAGTTGGCGATCTTTTTCTGCATCTCAGGGCTCAATTGTTTGACAAGCTCTGCATTGTAGGCATGGGATGTCGTGTCGTCGAAAGCGGAGAGGCCAACCAGTATCCTTTGAATCCCGACGGCTCTTGAACGCGACTTTTCAGCAGGTGAGCCTTCCTTGACCGCCGGATCGACATCAACTGCAATGATTGAAATGGTGTTGTCGCTGTTTCGGACGATATTGAATGTGCGGAACTGCTGGGGAAAATCCCGGGTCGATGCGGTCTCGACTTCCCAGAAGCCTTTTTCAGGATGTGCCGGATCGGATGAGGGTTGCGGCGTGATGGTGTTGAGGTGACGGTGCCCCGCAATCCAGAGGATGAGATTCGGGTAGTTGTGGAGCATGGCGAGCAGCTCATTATCGGTTTTAATCGAATGGGGATCTGGAACAGAGGGATTGTAAAATAGATCCATTGGCGCCGTATTCGTCTGAGTTGTCTGCGGTGCGATCGGTATATGCGCGGCAATGATCATGAGCATCCCATCGGCCTGTCCTCTTTCCAGTTCACTGACCAGCCACTCGTACCGTACCTGATCGAGACAACCCTGGGCATAATATGGAACTTGCGCATTGGGATTTGCCTTGCAGGTATCGTCGAGTACGAGGATGCGGACAGGCATATTCGTTTTCGGCTCGAAAGAATAACAGGCGAAGTCGCTGTCGAGGTTGGCCTGCGTGAATCCGTGGCCAACCGGACTCGAAGTGGTGTTGAAGAATTCATGCATCCAGTTCAGGGTCGATGAGCCGGATGTAACACCGTTCGAGAGGTTTGTTGTGCTGAGCGAATGGCGATTCGGGTCTGGGGCAACTTTCGGAGGGGTCGCAAAATATTCTTCCGGGCCGACGCCTCTAACGAACCCATCGGACGTCGATCCGTCAACCACACCCATATAGTAACCTTGGATATCCGGGCTTGGGGGCAGGTTCATATTGGCGCTGCAGTTCTGGATCGTATCTCCGACATGCAGACTTCGGATATAATCGTCCTCAAGAAATGTGCCCATATAAAACTGATCGTGGTTGCCGATAACCTGATACCAGGGAATCGACTTGTTGAGTCCTGCCGCTCTGTAGGTTTTTTGGTAATCGGTAGTGCCTGATCCGACGTGATCGCCGGAACTGGGGGTGATCTCCTTGCCGTCCAGGACATCGATATACCATCTGAGTTCGTTGTACTGGGTATTATTGGCCGCATCGCCGAGAAATATGCCAAAATCAAACGGACTCTGATTGTGGATGGCGTTGACCGTCTGGGCGGCGGCATCGAGGACATGAGTCGTATAGCAGACGATCGGTGAATATGCCGAAGAAAAATTAGCGCCTGAAGCACCTGCGCCAAACGCTGCGGTCCAGCCGTAGAAAAGCCCCTGGGCCGGAGATTCTTTATCCGCGATATGCACATCGGTCATGGAAAAAAAATGCAGAAGATTTCCGGCTTTCGTTGACGCCGCACCTGAATAACCGACAGGCATGATGTCGGTACGCTTGACCAGAGACAGGCCTGGCCCTTGCTGCCATGCACTGTAACCAAAGACATCGTACAGCGGAAGATCCGCCACGGCAATCTGTGTCGTGATCAAAGACAATGCCACGGGAGAAACCGTTTTCTGAGTTGTTATAAATACATCCGCTGAGATCGGGTACGATCCCATGATAACCGATACCACGTTGGAGTATTGGCTGAAGCCGGTATCGTCGCGGGACTGTACCGCCACATAGAAGGCGGTGCCTGCCGCAAGTTCACCGCCCGAAAGACTGTTTTGCGTACCCATATCCAAGGTGACAATGGACGAAGGGTCAATATAAGGCATTGGGGCAAAAATCAGGGTATAACCCGTTGCTCCCGCTACTTCGCTCCAGGAGAGGTACACCCAGCTTCCGTTTGTGACGCTTAATTCCGGGGGCTGGGGTTGGGCGATCACGCTGCCCGATAGCAAAAACATAAATGCACACATCATTATAAGACAGGACATTTTCAATTTCATGGCGCTTTCCTCAGTGTTGATTTTGGTTGATTAAGTGATCCAGGTGGATCATCAAAAACGGCTTCTCGCTGTTTTGTGTGGATGACTTACCCAAATTGATTCTCCGGGCCCACTCATCCAAAAATTACCCTATGATTAATGGGCCATTCCTGTCAAACGAATTAACGATTTTCTGACGGGTGACAGTGGATGGTTTCGCAGCCGTCCATCTCCGGCATCATGATGTCCATCAGCACCAGATCGATATCCGGCGTGGATTGTGCAGCAGGGTGATGCCGTGACCCGACTGTTCAGATTGGCCATGTCGTTACCGGCTTTGGCGATTTTCGCCATCACCTGTTCCCGGATGAAATCCAGGCGGGTTCGTTCAATGGACTTTTTTTCTTCTTGGGCAGGGTTCCTTCCGGCATTGACTTTTCAATCATGGCGATATAGTAAAGTAAGGAATATTGATAAAGTAAGGAGAAATTATGAATGCCTGTGCAAAAATAACAGACAAGGGACAAATTACCATTCCCCGGGAAATTCGCGATATTCTAAAAACCAGGCTGGTTTCTTTCAGTCTTGTCGATGGCGTCGTCATCCTTCGACCCGTTCACGATGTCGGCGGTTCCCTTCAGAAATACGCACGGAATGTTCCATCCGATGCAAATTTCAGTCAAATCAGGCAGGCAGCATGGGAGAAAGCCGTCCATGAAAAAACAGATTCTTAATCTTCCGGATACCAATACAATCATCCGTTATCTGATAAAAGACGATTTGGATCAGTTTGCCATCGCCAATACGTTCTTTCAAAATGTACTGACCGGAGTGGAAAAGGCGCTGATTCTTGAAAGCGTTCTGGTTGAATGTGTCTATGTGTTGACTAAAATTTACAAGGTTCCCAGAAAAGAAGCCTCAGATGGCATGATCGACCTGCTCCATTACAAGGGCATTCAAAATCAGAATCGCCAGGAACTGGTTTCTGCGTTGACCTGCTTTTCCGAAAACAAACTGGATATTGTGTACTGCCTCCTCTGTGTATGCTGCAAGC
>CAYQKZ010000391.1:0-3163 GCA_964418135.1 uncultured Desulfobacterales bacterium | reverse complement strand
TTCTCGGTTTCAATTAAAGCATCCTGATGCCATGATGGTGATTCGATAAAGTCCTTGCCACGATTATCCATCAGGGCGAAACTTTAAAGACGTCTGGGTATATTTTTCATGGGAAGTCTCCGTTTTCACAGCCGTTGCTCTCATGACATGTGCGTTGATGAAGTTGGTAAACCCATCTTTTCTATTTTTCAAATATTTCCTCTGTGAGAGCTGCTTTAGCGATCTTCAAGTATTCGGGCAAGTTTTTGTTCAGAGACATCTCTTGGTATTTTAGGCATATGCGAATTGCTCTTCCCTGTTGATGTATAATCGCACAAAAATCGGTATCTCATTCTGCGGGTGCTTCAGTTGGTCGGCATAGAGGCCTTCGATTTCCTCCCGAAGAAGCTCATCCGGCGTTTTTCCCTGGACCGTGACGGGTCCGATCAGGAGCACGATCTTGCCGTCGGGGCGCACCGTCTGGCTCTCGTTGAACTGGTTGGCGTAGGCGAATTTGATGTCAATGACATCTCCGGGCCCCAGGACTGTATGGGTGGACGCCATGGGTTGGGCTGCCGGGAGGGGCTGAAGAGCGGGTTTCGAGCTGGCGCATCCGGCAAGGAGCAGCGCAGACAACGCCATCAGGATGAAATATCGCAGGTATTGGGGCACATTTTTCAAGGTGTATCCGTCTCCTTTTATCCAAAAGCTACCTGAGGAAGTTCAATATAAGCATCTGGCCTTTCCTCTTTTTTCTGAATTGCAAAAAAACGCCGCTCAATCTCTTTTAATACTGAGGCCTCAAAATACACCATTCCACACTTTGCACAAATCTCAACCGGTGTATTTGGAACCAGAAGATAGTTGCCTTTGTATGTGTATAGGTATTCCGTCTTCCGTTCCTCGTAATCGGCAGCTCCGCAGAAATTACATTTTTTGATCATCGTTTTTTTTCCTGGACCACGGATCAATGAATTTGGGAGGTTTGGGAACATAAACAGTTATTATTGCAACCTTCTCCCCGCGCCATCCCAATACCGCATGGATGGGGATATTTTCAGAAAATCCTATTACAAGACAACTTTCACCCAACCCAAGATCGGGATATTCCTCAAGGATTTCGCCATTCAAAATCGCTGATTCAATTTGATAGAAAGCAAGATCATCTGCTCGCCTTTCAATTTCAGCATGGTATGTGTAAACATACTCTCCATTGCTCACTTTTTGTTTGATCTGGTCCAACTTCATAAGAGAAGTTATCCACTGCGCGAACAGGTAATGGGTTATAGGTTAGGGGTGATGAAGAGGCAGATAACGGGTGACGGAGCATTCATTTTGGATAATTTCTTCCTTTGGAACGCGTCTTGTAATCTCAATGAAATAGCTGAAGGAATTCTATAAATTTAAAATCTTTAACATTGTAGGTCAGAAATTCCATCCGATGACAGATGGCTGTCGCTGCGATCAAAGCATCTGGAATATGAAGGCCATGGCTCTTCGCGTATTTTTCAACAAGGGCAATAGCCTTTTCGCATATATCCTGATCTATCTGCAAAATTGTCAATTGTTGCAGCCGAGACTTGATTTTAATCAATTCGCGTTTATTCAGAGCGCCAAAATATAACTCCATAACAGTGACAGCGCTAATCGCTATATTCTCGAATCCGACATTGCGGAGCAAATCAATTGCCCGAGAGTTACTTTTCAGAGCTTCGATGAAAATATCCGTATCACAAATTATCATAGCTCATTTTCTATCCCAAGCTTTTTCCCTGATGTCCTGGAGGGTGATGTTTCTGTGCTCCCACAGTCCGAACAGGTCTGCCAAACTGCCTCTGCTTTTTTCTGAAAAGCTTTTATCAACTTTTATATCGACCTCTTCGATCTCAACGAAAGGCAATTCTCTTAACAAATTAAGAATAATCGTGGCCTTATCGTCGTTTATTATTTTAATGTGGAATCTGTTCATTGGGTCACAGATGATGGGTAATGGGTTAGAGGTGCTGGCAAAGTCAGCAGAATTCATTTTTCATGTAAGATAAACCATCAGGATTTCGGTTTCAATCATTATTTATACTGTATCGCTGTACTTATGCCGTCACTGGTCCCGTTCCTAGATAAAAGCGGCGATTTGCTCGGAGACGATTGTAACGCGGTCGCGGTCAAGGCCGGGGAACATGGGCAGCGAGAGAATGCGGTCTGCGGCGGCTTCGCAGACGGGATAAGCGCCCGGTGTTTGACCGTTTCCGGCGTAGGCTTTTTGAAGGTGGAGCGGAATGGGGTAATGGAGGGCTGCGCCGATGCCCTGTTCGGATAAAAAAGCCTGAAGCCGGTCGCGGGCTTGCGTCTGGATGACATAAAGATGGTACACGCTTCTGGACCAGGTGGGCTCGTGGGGGGTGACGATGCCTTCAAGCGGTTTAAGCTGCTCGTTGTATATTCGGGCGATGTTTCGGCGCTGAAGGTTCCATTCCGACAGGCTTTTCAGCTTGAGGTTCAGAATGCCGGCCTGGATGGCATCCAGGCGGCCATTATAGCCTTCCATTTCGTGATGATATTTTTGGCTCTGGCCATGATCGCGCAGCATGCGGATGTGCCTTGCGATGACTTCGGAGTCCGTGACCACCGCCCCGGCTTCCCCGCAGGCGCCCAGGTTTTTTCCCGGATAGAAGCTGAATGCCGATGCAATGCCCAGGGTTCCGGCTTTTTTCCAGCAGTTCAGTTTTTTGGAAAAATATTCCGCACCATGGGCCTGGCAGGCGTCTTCAATGACGTGCAAATGATAATCTGCGGCGATCTCCAGGATGGCATCCATGTCCGCCATCTGGCCGTAAAGATGCACCGGCACGATGGCCGATACGATGCGGCGGCTGCCGCGGTGGACGGTCCGGCCATTCTCCAGGACACATTCGGTTTCCAGATATTGGCGGAGCTTTTCGGGATCCATGTTGTAAGTTTGCGCATCCATGTCCACAAAGGCGGGAATGGCGCCGCACTGGGAAATGGCTTCGGTGGTGGCGATAAAGGTGTTGGGAACCGTGATCACCAGCTCATCCTGCCCGATCCCGGCAGCCATCAAGGCAAAGCGCAGGGCATCCGTGCCGCTGCCGACGCCGATGCAGAATCCGGCATCGCAGAATTTGGCGAAATTGTCTTCGAATTCCTCCACCATGGGCCCGCCGAT
>CAYQKZ010000390.1:0-3167 GCA_964418135.1 uncultured Desulfobacterales bacterium | reverse complement strand
CCAGACCATCAAGGTGGATGTGCGGGTGATTACGGCCACCAACAAGAATCTGGAAATGGCCATCGAAGAGGAAACTTTTCGCGGTGATTTATACTACCGCCTGAATGTTTTTCCCATCTATCTTCCCCCGCTCCGGGAACGCAAAACCGATATTTTGCTGTTGGCCAATTATTTTCTCGAAAAATACAACAAGGAAAATGCCAAGGATATCCGGAGATTTTCCACACCGGCCATTGATATGCTCATGAATTATCACTGGCCCGGCAATGTCCGGGAACTCGAGAACTGCATCGAACGGGCGGTGCTGCTCTGCGATGCCGGGGTCATCCACAGTTATCATCTGCCGCCTACGCTTCAGACCGGATCCGAAACCGGGACACTGCCTTCCCAGTCTCTCGAGGATGCGGTTGCCAACCTCGAAAAAGAGATGATCATCGATGCGCTGAAAAACATGCGGGGCAATGTTACGCTGGCGGCGCAGCTTGTCAAGACAACGGTTCGTAAATTCGCCTATAAATCCCAGCAGTACGGAATCGACTATCGCAATTATCGGTAGTCGTGGAATATCAGGAGGTCGAGTATGAATTCGGAAATGTTCAGAGAATACGACATTCGGGGGATCGCTGGAAAAGATATGACCGATCCCGATGTGGTGCGGATCGGCAAGGGGATCGGAACGTTTTTGAGGCAAAATTGCTGCTCAAGAATTACGGTGGGCAGAGATTGCCGGGTTTCCTCCGACACTTACTGTGAAAAGCTGATTGAAGGGTTGATATCCACCGGTTGCCGGGTGATCGATATCGGCATTTGTCCGACACCGGTGCTGTATTTTTCAATTCAACATCTCGAACAGCAAGGCGGTGTCATGGTGACCGCCAGCCATAATCCCGCCGAGTACAACGGGATTAAAATGTGCCTGGGTTCCGGCTCCATTCATGGCGAAGATATTCAGGCCATTCGACGCATCATCGAAAACAAGGCGTTTGTGGAAGCCGAAGGCGGTGGTCTCTCCGCTGCAGATGTGCTGCCTGCGTATCATGCGTATGTCCGGGATAATATTTCCATCGAAAAAAAGCTTCGCATTGCCGTGGATGCCGGAAACGGTACGGCGGGTGTCGTGGCTGTGCCCATCATGAAAACGATGAATCTCGAAGTACACGATATCTACTGCGATATGGACGGAACTTTTCCCAACCACGAGGCCGATCCGACGGTACTCAATAATTTGAAAGATCTGATTGCCCTGGTCCGGGAGAAAAAACTGGATGTGGGAATCGGTTATGATGGAGACGGCGATCGAATCGGGGTGGTGGATGAAAAAGGAGATATCGTCTATGGAGATAAACTGATGATTCTTTTTTCCCGGGAGATCCTTTCCCGTAAACCCGGAGCCACCTTCATTTCCGAGGTCAAATGTTCCCAGACCATGTATGACGACATCGAAAAAAACGGGGGCCGGGCCATTATGTGGAAAACCGGTCATTCCCTGATCAAATCGAAGATGAAAGAAGAAGGGGCGGAGCTGGCCGGAGAGATGAGCGGTCACATGTTCTTTGCAGACCGTTATCTAGGATATGATGATGCGACTTACGCATCCTGTCGATTACTGGAAATATTGTCGAGAACAGACAAACCCCTTTCCGCCCTTTTATCGGATGTTCCCAAGACATTCACCACGCCGGAAATCCGCGTGGATTGCCCGGATGACCGAAAATTCGACGTCGTGAAAAAAATTACCGCGTATTTCAAGGAACGACATCGGGTGATCGATATCGATGGCGCCCGGGTAGTCTTTGAAGACGGGTGGGGCCTGGTTCGTGCGTCGAATACCCAGCCGGCACTGGTGCTTCGGTTCGAGGCGTCATCTGAAGCCCGATTGACGGAAATTCAAACGATGATGGAATCGGTTCTGTCTGATATTCATGCCGGTTGACAACGGTTGTCAAACGATAGATTCAACAAGAAGTCCATACTACACCCCAATCCAAGAAGGAGATGAATTGAATGAAACGTTGGAAACATGTAATCACTCTGGCGGCTGTTGCACTGATGATTCAGGCAGGAACGGCCTTTCCGGTAATGTCCGCTGAAAAGAAAGCAACCGCCAAACCGGCGGCGGCCCAGACCGGTACCAAAGCCGCCGAAGAAAAAACGCCTGCTGCATCTGCGGGTGAATCATCCAAAAAAGTGGCGGTCGTCAATGGGACACCAATTGTGCAGGCAGATCTCGACCGGGGAATGGAAGGAGTTCTCCAGCGCAGGGCCCGATCCGGAGCACCTATGGATGAGACGCAATTGAAGACGGCACGCATGGAGGTGTTGACCAATCTGATTAATCGGGAGCTGCTGAACCAGGAAAGCAAAAAGCAGAAAATTGCCGTTACCGAGGAGCAGGTGAATGACAAATTGTCCAAAATCAAACAGCGGTTCAAAGGTGATGCGGAATTCAAGGACATGATGTCCAAGATGAAGTTTACCGAAGATCAGATCAAGAATCAGCTTAAGGAAGATCTGGCCATTCAGTCACTGATCGACAAACAGGTGGTTGAAAAAATCACGATAACAGATCAGGAGGCTCAGTCCTATTACGATACCCATCCGGAAGCATTCAAGCAGCCGGAACAGATCAAGGCCAGTCATATCCTGGTAAAGGTCGATCCCAAAGATGATCCGGCCAAAAAAGATGAAGCCCGTAAAAAAATCGACTCCGTTCAGGAAAAACTGAAATCCGGATCGGATTTTGCCACACTGGCCAAGGAAGAGTCGGACTGCCCCAGCAAGGAAAAAGGGGGGGACTTGGGATATTTCGGAAAAGGGCAGATGGTCAAGCCCTTCGAAGATGCTGCGCTGGCGTTAACCCCCGGCGAAACCAGTGGTGTGGTGGAAACCCAGTTCGGCTACCATATCATCAAGCTGACAGATAAAAAGCCGGAAGGTATCATGCCCTTTGCCGAAGTCAAGGACCAGTTGATCCAGTATCTAAAACAAGAGAAAGTCAAGACTGAATTGGATTCATACATTGCCAGCCTGGAGAAAACAGCGAAAATCGAAAAATTGATAACGCAATAATTTTTTCTTGACCGCTCGTAAAATGTTAAGATATACTTCCAGAAATTTTCCCGGCTTTTATTTCGGTTCAAAGGTTCCCACCCAACGGGTTCCTGTCC
>CAYQKZ010000389.1:0-3171 GCA_964418135.1 uncultured Desulfobacterales bacterium | reverse complement strand
ATCGTATCGGGGAGCAACGCAGCAATTTCCATCGTTCGGTCACGGCTGGCATCGTCTACGACAATGACTTGGTCCACAATGCCCTGAGCCATAACTTCTTCATGAGTCTTTTTCAGGGTTGCCTCGGCATTGTATGCGGGCATGATAACGATGATTTTTTGGTCATTCAACATATTACCCAATAATTAATGAATCATGGCAGATTATTTTTTTTGAATTGCCTAATTTGGGAGCGATTTTTCAGCAAAATCACCACAGGCAAATACGGCAAAACGGGAATTCTGGTACAAGGATCCACGCTGCTGCGTCAAAAACGATAGATTTCGCCATATCGGATCAAGATCGTTAAGGATAATCACACCAATGTGATTTCGGTTACAGTTTTGATTGATCTCGATCCAGACGGTTTCGGTATTTCGAAAAATCGCACCAATGTCTTGTTTCATGGATTCAAGCGCATCTGTCGGCGCCCCATAGGCCGAGTGGTCGGCTGCGACCATTTGACGGGTGCCATACAAACCACTCGGACGATCTTGCTGGTTAAGCGGATTGTACTGTACGATCACATCTTTCGGAAGGCTGTCTCGCACATATTCATATGCCTGGCGGGCAGCGTAAGTTCTCGCACCTAATTGGGTGTCAGGGCTGAGATCTACCGGAACACCCGTAACGCCTGCATCGATGAGTATCGACCAGAAACGCAGCAGAAACAGAGATAACACCGTGGTCGACATCCCGACAACCATCAATTGCTTCAATATGGTATCGTCTTTAATGGACTTCTTGTCCGATACCTGCCTGAAGTAAAGGCTCTGACTTTTTAAAATGAGATAATCCCGGCCGATATCGACCGCCCAGATCAACAGAACGAACTGGCCAAACAACCAGCTTCTCCAGCCCAGGTCGTTGGCATGAATCACGGTCGATCGGAAAAAAGTTCCAACAAAAAAAGAAGCACCCAGCAACAGAATTTCAGGCATATAAAAAGAATTGCCGCTGCCGGCGGTTTTTGTTTTTTTTTGCAGCCAGAGCAGCCCGACAACAAGATAAAACCCCAATTCCATAAAATAATTGAGGGGCAACACGATAATTTGAAGGATATTCTTGACACCTGTCGAAAATGTCGACAGAAAAGGCAGCAGCAAACCGAAACGCCTGACCTGAAATGCAATCGGAAACGCAGCCGGCATCCCGCCACTCGGGGATGCCGGATCTCCTTGAATTAAATCGTATAGATAAGGACCGGCGGCAAACAGGGCAAAAACCCCGGCAAACAGCATGATCAAAACGGTTCGATATTCTTTGTTCAGGAACAGAACCAGCATCCACACCGCCCAGAATAACGCAAATGTGGCGGTGACATAAATGGTCAGCCCGCTTGCAGATGCCAATGCAAGCCCGGCAATACATGCCGAAGCCACCTGCGTTCCGATATTTTTCCCCCGAACGGATTGTATCAGCAAAAAGGCGGCCATACAGACAACCATTCCGGCAACATGATGCGGCACCCACGTGACCGCCCCCAACCAGGCGGTGATTTGCTCATTCCAATGCTCGATGTCACCATCCAGCCACATTTTTCCGGAAGTAAAACGAAACCCGATCAACATTTTCAAAGCCGGCAGAATGTCCAGCCCGCTGATCGTCAACGCCCCTATTCCCATCAAAGCACATTTCCAGGCGGCTGCGCCGTTCCAGGGATTACGCAGGCGCAGATACACCGAAATGGTACTCATCAGCCCGATTCCGCACCAGGCAATACTGGCAATCATGGCCATGCGGGCATCCACCCACCTGCCGCCGATCTGGTCGATCAGACTGCTGAGAACATACCAGAAGTAATAGAGAAACGTCAGATGCACATATCTTCCGGGGAAATACCCAGGATTGATCGGCGGAACGCCCGTGCGCGTGATGGCGCCGGTAACGGAAACCCGTGATGTCAAATCATAGGAAACCACACTGTAATACAGTCGGTCTCCAAACTGGATATCGATCAGGGATAAGATGGCAAACAGAGACCAGCCGGCAAAAATCCAGACAGCCAGGGTCTGGCTTTTTCCTGCATCACCCCATGCGGTAGAGAGTGTCTTTCTTTCGTGGAAAAGAAGATAAATAAAACCGAAAAAAAATACAGCAACCAGAGATAAGGCCAGAACAGAGGAACCGAACCGGTAAACCAGAAAAAAAAGGATCGGACTGACGGCTGTCGATATCATGGTGGAAATCGCCAAACGGGCCGGAATTTGACGCATTTTGAAATCGAACAGGTTCAGAATATGGGCGCACACATATCCGGGGCAACCAAAAATCAATGGAAACAGTGCAAACGCCAGAATGGAACCCAAAATATCTTGAATGGTAAAATACATAAGAGTGATCACTCACAAAGCTCGTTGACGAAATGAAAACCGATTATGGCTGATAAAGCTGACAAACGTCATCAACAGCGTCATGACCGCTGCGACGATCTTCGGGTCCAGTTTGAAGAACTCAACACAGACCGGTATAAGAATCAAGCTGATAATGGATGTAAACAGATACGTCATATAAAACCGGAGATATTCCCCAACCGCCGCCCTGCCCCTGGCCCTGGATTTAAACGTCAGATGCTTATGAAAGAAATAAGCGTGGGTAACGGCAATTACATTCGAGACCACCGCCGCCGACATGTAGGCGATATATCGGGGGGAGAAAAAAAGATTGAACAGATAGTCGAACCCGACAAAGACCAGATAGCCAAAAATCGTGTTCCAGATGCCCACCAGGATAAAGCGGACTTTCGTCTGATGCGTTATCCACAAGTGGTCGCGCATCCGTTGCATAAAAGGGTTCGTCTTTTCACCTGAAAAATCAGACATGCGGTTCATTACCTTTCAGATTACGCTGTAACGCCCAATCAGCTCATCCAGATGTGAACGGTTACCCTGCACAGCCTCGATATAAAATATTTCTGACACCCCTTAAATCACTAATTATTTTAGTTAGATAAGGAGTATCGGTACACCGATACTCTCTCAAATGGGTGCATAAGCATCCTCGAAGTCCTAATTGATACATTCCTTGCATTGATGCGTTCAAGGATAAAGAGATCGGCTGGTTGCCAGTTATTCCTTAGAACTGAACCCTTTCTGAATTTCAATCACCCCGTTAATATCCATCCCCGCTATC
>CAYQKZ010000388.1:0-3184 GCA_964418135.1 uncultured Desulfobacterales bacterium | reverse complement strand
AGGTTTTCGATGCCGGACTGAAGGTGTATCCGGTTTTGGATGGGGTGGCCGTGCCTGAATAGTTGAATGGCACAGATATCGTGTAATTGCCGGAGGCATCGGTGGTGGCCGTGCCGCCGCTGTTGCTGAAGGTGATGGTAACGCCTGGCAGGGCGGCGCCGGTGCCGGTTTTGACAGTTCCGGATATCCCCAGGTTGACGGTCAGTGCAGCCTGAGTCACGGTGACATCCACCGGACTGCCGGCTGCATCGGCGGCTGTCACCCGGATCGTGCCCGTACGCGACGACGTTCCCGTATTGGCCGTATATGCGCAGGTGACAGTTCCGGCATTCGTTCCGCTGGCACCGGATGTGATCGACAGCCAAGTGCTGCCGGATGTAACGGCGGCTGTCCAGGGCATGGTGCCGGTTCCGGTGTTGGATACGCTGAATGTGGTGGTACCAGCCTCTTTTGCCGGATACCGGATGGCAGGAGTGACCGACAGCGCAGGATTTCCCTTGATCGTCAATTGAGAGCTGTTGTTCGATTCGCTGCTTTCTGCGATGGTGTTTCCTTCATCGGCGATAGCTACCAGAACGATGTCGGATTGTGCGAGAGCAGATGATTTCCAGTCGTAAGACAGATCGGCACTGGCAAATCGTGCCAGCGACGGCAGATCGATGGTTGCGATGACCGTTCCTGTCGAGCTGCCGAGATGAAGTTTGATATTGCTGGCCTGGCTTGCCGTTCCGCCGATATTGGCAACGGACACGATCAGGTTGAAACGGTCCGATCCCAGTTTTTCCGCTGTGAAAGTCTGAATTTTCAGGTCGGGCAGTCCGATGGTGGTATGGGTGACGTTGTTGGCCCGGTTGAGCGTGTCGATGGCGGATTCCGGATCGACCACAACATAAATCGTGATCGGCGCCGTTCCATCCGGAATGGTCCAGGGAATGGAAACGGTTGCGCTTTCTCCCGGTTTGAGGGATTTGGTGATGATTGTCATGCCGATCAGCGTTCCGCCGCTTGATGGGTTGCCCAGATAGAAGCTGACCTTGATATTCTGGGCCGTGTTGTCTCCCAGATTCTGCACCTTTGCAGATAATGTCACCGTCGTTCCCGGTGCGGCATTGGCGATATCCGAGACGAGACTTCCCGTTTCCACGGCCAGATCGTCCGCCAGGGTGTGCTTGATCATGTAAAGATCGGTCGGTTCGCCCTCCGTGGGCGTTCCGTTTTGATCGATCAGCAGCTTGCGGTTGTACGTGCCAATGATCGTATCGGTTCCCATGATGGCGATGGATGGCCACTGCTCGGTTTCGGGATCGTTGGTGAGCTGTTTGGGAAGTCCCCAGGTTTTGAAGATCGGATCGTAGAACACTCCGAACAGATCACAGGTATTGTCTTCGCTGATGTCGGTGTAGATAACCGCCACCCGGCCGTCGGTTGTCGCAGCCTGCCGGAAATCAGCCAGAGAGCTGTTGTAGGCATTTTCAGCCTTGATGACGGTGCGCTTGGTAAAGTCAAAAGTCACGACACCGGACAGCTCCTTGTCTTTCACCCAGTTCATGACGACATTGTTGTCAGGATCGAGGGAAAGCTGCGGGTTGTCGTCGATGAGGGTATCATTGGTCAGCCGGGTCAGTGTTCCCCATGCGCCGCTGCTGTAAACCAGGCGGTACAATTCCAGGTCTTCGATGGTTGACGGGTTGTTGTCGGTATCCAGCGCCAAGACGACATTGGCGGTAGTGCCGTCATAGACGACATTGTATCGTTTGATCGAATTGGGAATGACAGCCGCTGTTTCAGCGGCGTTCCATCCTGTGCCATTGTAAAAAGCGTATTTGAGATTGTTCGGATGGTTGGTGCTGCCGGAAATGTCGTTCTGTTCGTTGCTGATCCAGGTCAGCAGGATGTTGGCGCTATCCTTTCCCGCCAATTTCGGGGTGCGATCCAGGGTTTGGTTGTCTGTCAGACGAACGGCCGCTCCCCATTTTTGGGATGCCGGATCGTAGATGGCGGCGCCGATTTCCAGTTGTGCCGTCATGTCCTCAATGGTGGCGGTATCCGCCAGAATGGTGTCCACATCTTCCCATGCGGATATGACGCTGCCATCGGCCATGTTTTTGGCGGTCGGATTGAAATCGGCGGTGCCGTTGTCGGCGATCGGCGCGGGTGTACTCCATGAAATGCCGTCGAAAACGGAATGCACCGCCATGGTTCGGTTGATGGAAGAACGACTGGTGTTGTCCGTCAGCCAGATCAGGTTGACATGACTGCCTGCCGATGAAAGATGCGCGGCACTGACCGGAAAGGTGCTGGTAACGATCGGGGAAGAGAAAACGATGTATGCCTGTTCTGCGGTGGCGAATCGTTTTTCTTCGAAGACCGGTTTATGCTGAAACTCTTGTGATTTGGGTGAATTCAAATAATCTCTGGGAATAAGCGACAGAGGCTGGTCAGATTGCATATCGACAGCAGGTAATCTATGCAAACCGGCTATGAGGCTATTGTCAGGGAGGCAGTTCTCATCCCACCTCAATGTCGGAAAATCCTTTGTGAACAACAAAAAATAAACTTTGCCGGTGATCGAAAGAAAGGCGCTACAGTCACTGATGGCGTTCTGGCCTGCCGCAACAGGGAAATGCCATGAAATGTCCACCCCTCCTTTCCCGGTACCCTCCAACCCAACGACATCGTTCACACCGACACCCAGTGTTCCGGATATGTAGGGTGTGGTTGATAAATCACCGGATAGTTTCAAGTTAAAGGCATCGTTGATGTTCATCATGGCATCGAATTCTATGCCAAAAGCTGGTTTGAAGTAATAGGGAACCGGTGGAAGCGGCGGCGTTAACAGGCTTTGATAGACGAGTCCGACCTCCACCCCACCGGCCACACCGGCATGACCGGTCATGGATGACCAACCGGTAGAGGCACTGCCGCACATTGCCGAATTAAAATTGTATTCTCCCTTGACTGTTGGAAATAAAGAAAATTCAAACCCTGCAATTTCGGCTTTGGGAAAATGTCTTCTATCGATATTGCTGTTCTTTATCAAATGTTCAACAGATTTTTGAAGATTCTTCAAACCATGTTCATTCGTCCGCCTGGTATAATTGTCTTCAAGAATGAATGTATAATCAGAATTTTTCGACCTGTGCAATTAGGAATAACATTGTTGTAACAGTGAGTTATCGGCGAC
>CAYQKZ010000387.1:0-3197 GCA_964418135.1 uncultured Desulfobacterales bacterium | reverse complement strand
GCGATGCCCATAAAGCCGCCGTTACCGGTGACACTGTCGGCGATCCTTACAAAGATACCGCAGGCCCGGCCATCAACCCGATGATCAAAATCCTGAACGTTGTGGCCCTGCTGATGGTTCCTTTCCTCATGTAGTCCATCATCTTCAGTTGTTTTGAGCTGTTCTGAAAGGATTGGCGTCGCAAGGCGTCAATCCTTTTTTATTGCTTGTTCCGTTGATGTGTGATAGGTGTTAAGCATAAGTAGAAGTTTTTGTTTTATTCCGATTTATGCGCTGTTTCCTCATCTGTTGTCCCGAATTCCACGCCCCGATACTGGTTTTACATGGTATGCTATGAAACTTTATGACAAGAAGAGTAAAGACACGGTTCAACCTGCAACAGCTTCCATCAAGAAATTCCGGGTTGGCGACTTGGCTGTATATCCAGCTCACGGTGTCGGACGTATCGATGCTATCGAATGTAAAATTGTCAATGGTCAGAAACATGATTTTTACATCATGAAAATTCTTGAAAACGGTATGGTCATCATGATTCCCATCTGGAATGTCCAATCTGTAGGACTTCGAGACATCATTCAAGAACACGAAATCCCCAAAATCTACGATCTGATGAGAAATCAAAAAGATATTGCCGGCGAATCCCAAACCTGGAATCGCCGATACCGGGATTATATGGAAAAAATCAAGACCGGCTCACTGTTCGATGTCGCCGAGGTGTTCCGAGATCTCTATCTGCTAAAGCTTACCAAAGATCTTTCTTTCGGAGAGCGAAAACTCTACGACACCGCCCAGACACTTCTGATCAAAGAAATTTCCACTTCCAAACAAACAACCGAAGATTCGATTTTGTTGGAAATCGAATCTCTGTTTTTGGAGGAGACGGTCGCAGTGCAATGAACCTTCCGTGATGTCTTTCCATGGCCCGTTTTCTTTTTCCGTTCTCGATGAATATGCCGGAGAACGGCTGGATAATCTGATTGCTCGACAGGTGCCTGATTGTTCCCGTTCCATGGCCACCCATTTTGTTCGCGAAGGACAGATTCGTGTCCGGAACGAAATCAAAAAACCCGGTTATCGGGTCAAAACCGGGGAAATCATTTCCGGCTGTATCCCCGCCCCTGAACCCATTGCCTGTAATCCTGAAGCTATCTCGCTTTGCATCCTTCATGAAGATGCCCATATCCTGGTGATCGACAAACCAGCCGGCATGGTGGTGCATCCGGCACCCGGTCATTTTTCGGGAACTCTTGTAAATGCCATCTTGTATCATTGTCCGGCCCTCGAGGGTATTGGCGGCAAAATCCGGCCAGGGATTGTGCATCGTATAGACAAGGACACGTCCGGCATATTGTTGGTTGCCAAAACCGCAGCGGCACAGGCATATCTTTCTGCTCAGTTCAAAGAGAGGACGATACACAAAACCTATCTGGCGTTGGTTCTGGGCATCACGAAATCTGACAAGGGCATGATCGATCTGCCGATCGGTCGGCATCCGGTAGATCGTAAAAAAATGTCCGTTGTCAGCAAAAGAAGCCGGGATGCCAAAACCCTCTGGCGGGTCAAAGAGCGGTTCGAGTCGGCATCCTTTCTGGAAATTGAAATAAAAACCGGCAGAACCCATCAGATTCGGGTGCATTGTGCGTCGATGCAGCACCCGATTATTGGGGATACGGTGTATGGATATCGGTATTCTGCCGGCTGTCAGCCAACTATTCTGAAGACGGTTTCCCGGCAGATGCTGCATGCCTGGCGGATGTCATTCACTCATCCGGAAACAGGGCAAACAATGTCTATGGAGTCGCCTGTTCCAGAGGATATGCAGATTGTGTTGAATGGTTTGAGGCAACTCAAAAAAAATAATCTACCATGATTCATTAAAATATATTCACATGGATATACAGGATGGACAGGATAATGAAAAACATAGAATAGAAAGTAACCTTTTTTATCATGTATATCCTGTTCATCCATGTAGATTAAATATACCGCTGTCTGGTAGATTAATTCATGTGAATTGCCTGAGAATGAAGAAATTGCAATGACAATATTGGAAAGGAACTTTTATGAATCCGATTCGTGTGATGATAAACGGTTTGCCCGGCAATATGGCGGCCATGGTGGCTATGTATATAGTCCGAGACAGCCGGTTTGAACTGGTTCCGTATTCTTTGACAGGAGCGGAAATTCCGGCTGCCGAATTCAAATTGGAAAACAATCAAATCCATTTGATTCATCCGGACAAACGAGAGTCGGTCATCGAAGATATTGTTGCCAACAATTCTGATATGATCACGGTGGATTACACCCATCCATCTGCAGTCAACGACAATGCGGCGTTCTATACCCGGCATCGTCTGCCGTTTGTCATGGGGACGACCGGTGGCGACCGGAAAGCCATCGAGAATGCGGTTACGGATTCCGCAACTTCCGCTGTCATCGCTCCCAACATGGCCAAGCAGATTGTCGGGCTTCAGGCCATGCTCGAATATGGGGCGATCCATTTTCCGGATCTGTACAAGGGGTACCGTTTGAAAGTTCGGGAAAGTCACCAGAACGGCAAAGCGGACACCAGCGGCACGGCAAAGGCCATTGTCGGTTATTTCAACCGGATGGGAATCCCATTTACGGAAAAAGACATCGAGATGGAGCGGCATCCGGATATCCAACGAAAAGAATGGGGTGTTCCCGATGCCTACATCGGTGGGCATGGGTGGCATACCTATACCCTGACCTCCGCGGATGATACCGTTACCTTTGAATTTACCCACAATGTCAACGGTCGGGATGTCTATGCTCTGGGAACCCTGGATGCTGTCATCTATCTGCATGGAAAAATCAGCCAGGGCATTCAAGGAAGGGTTTTTTCGATGATCGATGTGCTGCAGAACGCCTGATTCTTCATCTACTTTGGCTGTCTGGATGGCCCGTGGGACGGCAATAACAACGGCAAGTGGGGGGAGTCCGTGGATGATACGAACGGCCAATCAAAGCATAGATATTTTCTGCAAGATAAAGGGGGTATGAACAGAGGCGGTATTTTACGGGCTGACCTGTTGTTGTCTTTACGCTGATGTCTTCAATAGACGGTGGATTCGCGTCAAGACGAACGGCAATCGTCAGTTTTTTTTTACGCCATGAATTGATGAAGGGATTTCATGCTCCCCGCAGCCCCGGATTTGACCTCGATCGGAACGATA
>CAYQKZ010000386.1:0-3200 GCA_964418135.1 uncultured Desulfobacterales bacterium | reverse complement strand
TGTTGAATCTGTGATGAAATTATAGTATGAAAATATCCCTGATAAATACAGTCTGAACAAGTGCGACTGACAGGTATCTATCAACAATCTTTGTACTGGACATTTGTACATGCATCCAATAAATAGTGAATTTTGGGAATGACACCAATCGACATCCAAACAATTAAAAACGGAATAAAAGCACATATCCGGAATAACTGCCTTGATCCGGTCAATCTGCACAAACTGAATGACGATGATTCGTTTTTTGAAAATGATATCATTGATTCAGTCGGTGTACTCGAACTGGTCGCATTTGTGGAGGACACATTTCGCATCACCATCAATGATGATGAATTAACGTTGGAAAATCTGGATTCGGTCAACAGGCTGTTGTCATTTATTCAGTCGAAGCAGTCTGTGGATTGATGAAATCAATGAACTTAATTCTCAGCTTTCCAGAATTCGAAGAGAACTTTTTTCTTTTTCAGAACTGTCCGAAATTTTAAAAAAAAGTATTTGCAGGCGCAGCTTTTATTATCATTGCAGGTTAGTGTCCATTTCGTGTTCTGATGAGGCGAAAGCCTACGCGGTAGAAGCGGTCGTACGAAATAAAGGGGCTGAGTCGAGACGCTGAGCGGCAGTGCCTGGCACGGTAGCCCCAGGAGCCGCCGCGAGCCACATGATACAAACCAGTGGGCCCTTCCGGATCGGTAACGCTACCGGATGGATAACTAACATACCAGTCATGGACCCACTCCCAGACATTCCCGTGCATGTCATGCAACCCCCAATCATTGGGTGCAAAACTCCTCACCCGGACAGTCTTCTGGCGATATTTCCCTTTGGAACATCCCGATAAGGGATAATCGCCGTCGTAATTCGCCTGATCGGTCGAAAGGCAATTACCGGTATTAAAGGGCGTTTTCGTACCCGCTCTTGCCGCATACTCCCACTGAGCCTCCGTGGGCAATCGGTACCTGTCCGTTCCCTCCATGCTATTGATCCTCCGGATGAATTCCTGAGCGTCGCTCCAGGAAACCTGCTCAAGCGGACAGTCATCACCACAATTCTTGAAATAGGAAGGATTATTCTTCACCACCTTTTTCCACTGCCCTTGCGTCACCTCAGTCGTCTGCATATAAAAGGGCTGGCTGATCGTCACCTGGTGCTGAGGACCTTCGTCACTGTCCCGTCCCGGCTCATCGGCAGGCGATCCCATAAGAAAAGTTCCGGAAGGGATAAGGACAAATGTGGCTCCCAAGGTCGGGCTTGTGAATGTCCGGCTGTCTTCCGGCAGGTCGGGAGGTCGAAGGAGGGCCATGTCATAATCCTGAAGAAGGGGAGCAGGTTTCTCCACGGCCGCCGGCACCAGTTCCTCCAGACGACCACTGGAAACAATGTGAATATCCTTTGGCATGTCCTTTTCCAAGTGAAAGATAATATACTCTTTGTCTTGGAATACAGGCCGCAGGTAGGGAATGTTAAACAAATGTCCTAACTCGTGTGTTGCAACGATGTCGGTAATCAAATCGTGATTTTTAAGGATATTATTCAACGCATTGCCTGCGTCAGCGGCATTACTGGCTTCGTAAAACGTTTTTGCCAATTGTACGCGCTCGTACCATTCCATAAGTTCCGAGTCTTTAAAGGGGTGGGTTTTCCAGTCAACGAATATGGGAACCCCCGATGCCAACCGAAACTGTTCAAACCTCAAAGGAATTAGGTATGTTTGGTCCGTGCTTGAGTGCTTCTTCGCGTACGATACGACGGTCTCTCGGTCCGAATCGGTCCGTACTCCTGCTATTGTCCTGCTCATGCCCATGAAAAACATTCCAGCAAGAAACACGACAGACAGGGAGATAACAGTTGTTCCAACCCATCGCCCGATGCGCTCTGCAGGAAAGGCGGAAATGATATTGGCCGTAATTAATGAGAAAAGGCCAACAACAAGTGCAGTAGATACGGGAATGAGCCAGGTAAATGGCCTCCATGGAGTAAGCAATGCCAAAAACAGGTTCCCGGATATGAACTGAATCGAGGAAAGCCCAAAGCTGCAGATGGTGCAAAAAGCAAGGATAACGAATAGACGTTTACACATATACGACAGCACAAGCCCAGCGAACATTATGATCAATTGTATGCATGTACGTTGTGAAAACCAATAGGATATCTTCAGGTGATGAGGGATTCTCTCATCAAAGAGTATCGACAAAGCCGTTGACGTGGCGGAAGGACTGGTCGAATAAAAGGTAAACACGAGATACAGAACAATGGGCAGAATCAACAAAAGTGCAAGTCCACCAACTTTGACGGCGCTTCTTGCATCCTTCTTGGATAGCAGAAACACCATAAAGGATCCCGTTAGCAGTGCTGCATGGAGTATATATGGAATTTCAATGGTGGCGGCAAAGACGGCGCACATAACAGCCGCTATTTTTTTCTTGTGTAAGAATAAGGCAAGACTTGTGATGAGCAGAACCCCAAAGGCTGACGGCTGCAGGAATGGTCCAAGAATATACTGTCCCGCCACGCCATTGGTGGATAAAAATGCTAAAGTCTGGAGCCTTGAAGGCACCCAAGTCCAGTCGGGTACATAGTTGACGTAAACGTTTCCAATCCAGGGGGAATGTAGAAGTGTAAGTATGGAAAAGAAAATCGACAACGGGAGTGCGCCCGATATGCTGGGAAATGTACTACTCGCAATCGAGAACAAAGACAAGGCATATACCGCTGCAAGTACACCATGCAAAACATAAAAAATCCAATGACTGTCGAGTAATTGGACCAGAGATACCAAGGCGGAGAACACAGGAATATGCTCGGTCTGCTGTGCATACCAGTCCGTTGAAAGATGGCCGAAACCCGCGTTCGCCAGTCCCCTTTCGAAGTAGGTGTTCTGATTATTGTAGAATAGTGGTAATTGACTGTATGCACCGGCAAACAGCAGGCATGCCCCGATAAGAAGGACGGCGCTGAGTTGAAAATGGAATTCTTTATTGAGTATCTTCACTGAAAATGCGCCTCCAATTCCGCCCCGTCCCCACCCCCTTGCAGCGGAGGGAATCCTCCTCTTTGGAAAGAAGATTATGGGAGATTCCTGTCGAACATTGTATTGAGATACCATCATGTATCATAAGAATTTAACCTGAAAATACACATCTAAATTCTTAAACGTTGCGTTAAATTCTCGATATTTGTCCGAAAAGGCCACACAGCAA
>CAYQKZ010000385.1:0-3219 GCA_964418135.1 uncultured Desulfobacterales bacterium | reverse complement strand
CTCATCGGGATGGCTTACCCACAGCTCATAGACCATGTCGCTGAATTCCTGATCGCCCTGAAGCCTGCCAAGAATCATGTCGATTTCTCCGACAACCAGCTCGAACATGTTGATTTTTTTATCCAGGATTTCCAGAATTTCATCTTCGATCGTGCCGCTCTGGCAGAAATTGTACACCTCGACCGCCTTTTCCTGGCCGATCCGGTGAACCCTTCCGATGCGCTGCTCGATATCCATGGGGTTCCAAGGCAGATCGTAATTGATCAGCACATGACAGAACTGAAGGTTGTGCCCTTCCCCGCCGCTTCCGGTGGCCAGCAGAATCCGGCGTCCGTCACGGAAAGCCTGAATGGCGGCGGTTTTCTGATCGCTGGTCATAGAACCCTGATACACGGCACAGGAAATGCCCCGGTGCTGAATCAGCCCCTCTAAATAGGACAGCGTGGCGAGATGGTTGACGAAAACGATTTTCTGATCGGCCGATGCCTGCAAAAAATTCAGCACATGAGTCGCCTTGGCACTTTCCTTGATTTTTTTACCCAGTTTCAGCAAATGCCGCACGCTGTTTGCGATATCGTCTTGGTTCAGGCGGGCCAGGTCGATTCGTTCGATCATGGCCAGTGCCGCGGCATGGGAAGATCCGGCCGCTTCAAGAAGCCTTCGCGTGACCATGCGATTCAAAGTCGGCAGATTCATTTCGGCAACCGTCGATACAAACTGGCTGAGTTCCTGGTAAAATGTGATTTCTTCGGGTGCGGAGGCAATTTTCGCCGTGGTGGCGAAGCGGGGCGGTAAATGGATCTGGGATGCCGAGCGGGTATTCCGGATCATGACTTCTTTCAGCAATTCGCGAAGCCGCTCCCGATTCTGCGGGTCTGTCGGATTTCCGCGAACAACGAATTCTTCCTTGAAAGCCTTCCGGGTTTTCAGATGGCCCGGTTTCAGAAGTGTTACCAGGTTGAAAAGCTCTTCCAGATTGTTTTGAACCGGGGTTGCGGTCAGCAGCAGCAGAAAGGTTTTTTGAATGGCATTGACGAGTTTCCAGTTCAATGTCGTCTGATTTTTCAAATGATGGGCTTCATCGACGATCAGCAAGTCGTAGGATCTCGCACAGACTTCGTCCATCCGGCGCCGGGACCTGGCGGTCTGTAAAGAGACCAGCAGAAATGGCCTCTGCCAGAACGCTTCCGGGTTGTCCCGAAACAGGGGGTCTGTGGAGGCGGCCACATCGAGATTGAATTTGGATATCAGCTCTTCTTTCCACTGGTTGATCAGTGAACTGGGAACCAGAATCAGAGCGGATTTCACCAGACCGCGGAGAATATATTCCTTGAGAACCAGGCAGGCCTCGATGGTTTTGCCAAGACCGACTTCATCGGCCAGAATGGCGCGGCCGCGGAAGGATCGCAGCACCTTTCTGGCGGTTTCCTGCTGATGCCAGAAGGACTCCACGCCGTGCAAGGCGCCTATGCAGATCAACTGATCGTAGGAACTGCGGAATCCCAGACGGTAGGCGCTCAGAGCCAGATTCAGGGATTGCATGTCCGAGGCTGCCCCGGAATCGATGACGTTCAAAAATTCGGCGGTATCGAATGCAAACTGCACCTGCGGATCGGGAAGCCGAACAGCCGGCACATTTTCGGCCGACTGAACGATGGGAGACTCCGACTGACGGGTCGGTTCTGAAGTATCTGAAGTTGCCGACGGTGCGGTCTTTGTTTTATCCAGGAGAGAATCGTATTCCGCCCGGATATGTTTGATCGAGATCATCTGCCGAACTTCGGACAGGAGATATTCAGCCCGTTTCCGGTCCTTTACTTTCAGTTTGTTGACAAACCGCCCGCCATCATCGAGAACAGCGGTCAGCACTTCCTGAAGCAATTCGGCGTCCTGTTTCCGATGTTGATATATCAGTTCCGCCAATGCCAGGGCGTTGACGGAACGGGAGATCATATTTTGGCGCCATCCCTGCGTCAGCAGCTTCAGAAGCAGCAAATCGTTTTTCAATTCAGAGGCCGCTTTACAGGCATACATGAAAAAAGATTCGTCCGCAGGAACAAGCTTCAATCCCTTCATCGCATACCGAAGGGTATCTTTCCAATCACTCTGACGCAATGAATAGGAAATCTGGCGCCGATAATCCCTGATTTTTTCCAACTGACCGATTCGCTCGCGTTCCAGAGCGGTTTTTCTTTGCGCGTCTTCCCGTTTTCGTTTTAGTTTCAAATTTCGGTCAAGAGCCATGTTTCATCTCTGTCTTTTTCATTCCGAATGAGAACTCGACGGATCGCTACTGAATAAGCCCCATCCCCTGCAAAGCGGAAAGCATGATGGCCGCGGCAATGACCGAACCGACCTGCCCGCCCGTATTGGCGCCGATAGCATGCATCAGAAGAAAATTGAACTTATTATATTTCTGCCCTTCCTTCTGAACGACCCGAGCCGCCATCGGATAGGCCGAAATGCCGGCAGCGCCGATCAGGGGATTGATTTTTCCGCCGGTCAGGGCATTCATGAGTTTTCCGAACAGAACACCACATACCGTATCCAGGCAGATCGCCAGAAAGCCGAATGCCAGGATGAGGAGCGTCTGCGTCTTTAAAAACAGGGGGCCCTCCATGGTGGCACCGATCGAAATCCCCAGAAAAAGAGTGACTACGTTCGCGATTTCATTCTCGGATGCTTTTGTCAGACGGCTGACCACACCCGACTCTCTCATCAGGTTGCCCAGCATGATGGTGCCGAGAAGCGGCAGGCCCTTGGGCGCCACAAAGCCGCCGATAATCGTGATGATCAACGGAAAAAGGATTTTAGCGGTTTTGGATGCCGGCTCCGTGTCGGAATCCATAACGATTTTCCGCTCCTTTTCGGTCGTGAGCATTCTCATGATGGGGGGCTGGATGACCGGAACCAGAGACATGTAGGAATACGCAGCCACCGAAACGGCCCCCAGCAGATGCGGCGCAAATTTTGCCGTAACATAAATGGCCGTCGGCCCGTCACAGGCGCCGATGACACCGATGGCCACGGCATCCAGTTTGGGAAAGCCAAAAAACAGGGCCAGACCGATCGTCAGAAAAATACCGAACTGCCCGGCTGCACCCATCAGAAAAATCTTCGGGTTCTCAAGAAGCGGACCAAAATCCGTCATAGCCCCGATCCCGATAAAAATCAGCAGCGGAAACAATTCATTGGCCACACCCATGTTGTAAATGGTTC
>CAYQKZ010000384.1:0-3224 GCA_964418135.1 uncultured Desulfobacterales bacterium | reverse complement strand
AACGGAAAAATCAACCCCTATCATTTCGTGGAAACATTATTCAAGCGGCTGGCCGGTGATGATGTGATTGTCTGCGCCAATGCCAGCGCATGTATCGTACCCTTTCAGGCGGCTGTTCTCAAAAAAGGGCAACGTCTTATCAGCAATTCCGGTTCGGCATCCATGGGCTATGATCTGCCGGCTGCGATTGGTGCAGCCATTGCTCGTGAGGGAAAGCGGGTGATCTGTCTGGCAGGCGATGGCAGCATCCAGTTGAATATTCAGGAATTGCAGACCATCGTGCATCACCGGCTGCCGATCAAGATATTTGTTCTGAACAACAGGGGCTATCTTTCCATCCGGATTACCCAGAAAAATTTCTTTGGTGAATTCATTGGTGAAAGCCCTGACAGCGGCACGTCTTTTCCGGATATCGTCCAGATTGCCGCCGCATATAGGCTCCCGGCATGCAGAATTGAATCCGATGCTTTTGCAGATACTGTCGATGAATTTCTGAAAATGGATGGGCCGGCTCTATGTGAAGTGATACTGGACCCGGAGCAGCCATTCGAGCCGAAAACCAGTTCCAGGCAGCTTCCGGATGGGCGCATTGTCTCTGCACCGCTTGAAGATATGTATCCATTTCTGGATCGACAGGAACTACTTGAAAATTTATGGATAATGCCGATTGAAAATTAAACGATCATGGCATCGGTGCAATGCTGCCCACATACATGAAAATGGATGGATATGGTGAGAATCAAAAACCTTGCACTGGAAAATTTCAGGTGTTTTGAAAAACTGCAATTCGATTTGAGCCCCAAGGTCAATCTGTTTATTGGAAACAACGGATGCGGAAAATCAGCCATTCTGGACGCCCTTGCCATTGGCTTGGGCCCGATTGCCACACACTTGCCGGACATATCAGGCATTTCATTCAAAAGAAACGATATTCGTCAGGTGGATGGCTATAAAAGTTCATACACCAGAGTGACGTTGCGATCATTCGATGATATTGAATGGGATGTTACACAAAAAAGAGACAAAAGCAAAAAAACGAACCATGAAGTTCCCCGGTCTAAAGGCATCAAGAAACTCACGGCTTTTCTGGATGCCGATATATTGGATAAGTACAATGACAGGGTGAACTTTGAAATGCCTTTTTTTGGGTATTATGGCGTGAGTCGCGCGATTATAGACATACCACTCAACAGAAAAGGATTTAATAAAACGACGACCCGTTTCGATGCTCTGGCTGGTTCACTTTTGGCGGACAACCGATTTCGATCCGCATTTGTCTGGTTTTATAATAAAGAGAATGAAGAACATCGGCGGCAAAAAGATAAAAAAAACTTTGATTTTCAGCTTAAAGAATTGAATGTGGTTAGAACTGCCATATCTATCATGTTTCCTGATTTGCGCGAACCCCATGTCGATGTGAACCCTCTTCGATTTATGATCAAAAAGGATGGCGAATCCCTGGTATTGGATCAGTTGAGCGACGGTTATAAAACCATGCTTGGATTGGTCATGGATTTGAGTTCCAGATTGGCTATGGCAAATCCACATATAGAAAATCCTCTGGAAAGCGAAGCCATCGTTATGATCGACGAGGTTGATTTGCATCTACATCCCAGTTGGCAGCAGCATGTGATTGGCGATTTGATCCGAATTTTTCCGAATACGCAATTCATTCTTACAACACACAGCCCATATATCGTTGAGTCATTGAATAACCATCTCAAAAAAGCAATAATCCAGAAATATCCTGTCCATGATCAGGATATTTCTGTAATAGAACCCTTGTATCCTGATATGGTCAAGGCTTATCTGGTAGAAGATGGTCAATTGCAAAACATTGTCCACCAGGATTATGGTCTTATTGATGATCGATTGCTTCATATTTTTAATAAGATCAATGGGATTTATGATAAAATGCGAGATATCGAGTGGGAATCCGCAGGAGAAGCAATTGCGTGCATGATCAGAATTTTAAAAACCTGATTTTAGACTACCCAGTTCAATCTCTGGAATTTTTTGCCGGTGAGGAATCGGGTATCGATTTGTCCCAGGCACGGATCATTCCGCTTCGTCAGGAGCAATTGAAAGAACGGCTGGGAGACCGCTTTCGAGAACTGGATACACCGCTATTGGTTGAATGGCCCGATGGCAGGAAGGGAGCGATTCTGTTTGTAATCGAAGAGGAAACTGAAAGCAGTCGTTTTTCTATTCACCGCTTGGCCCGTTATTGTCTTGACATGTCCGAATTGATGGAGACAGATCGGGTGGTACCGGTTGTGATTTTTCTCAGAATAGGCGACCATCAGAGAACGTTGCGACTTGGGGGAGCGGTTACTTATTTGGAGTTCAGATATCTGGTATGTGATTTGGGCAGACTGCAGGCAAAAATGTATTTCGACAGCACCAATATTGTTGCGAGGCTGAATTTGCCCAATATGGCCTATTCCTCTGAGGATCGACTGGAGATGTACCGGGCGGCGCAAACAGGGCTGGCATTGCTTGAGAAAAATCCAGAAAAACAGCGCAAATATGCTGATTTTATTGATTTATATGCGGAATTAAATGAAGATGAAGTAGCTGTTTACCGGATGCGTTATTTGAGCGATAAAGGAGAAGAAACGATGGGGCTAGTAAGTATTCTTAAAGAAGAAGGCCGGACAGAAGGAATCCAGCAGGGTTTGTTAGAAGGGATTGAGGCATTGCTGGAGGTCAAGTTTGGGGAACAGGGGTTGAAATTGCTGCCCGCTATCGGGAATATCCCTGACACAGATCGTCTGCGGCGGATTAAAGAAGCCATCAAAGTGAGTCGGGTGGTTCAGGATGTAGAATATGTGATATGGCATTGATGTAATCGTCCATCACCTCTTGATGCTCATCCGCGATGTGTGGAAGAGATGCGGGGGGCAACAGCGTTCATCAACTCTTCATTTTATAATTTGTGCATTCGCCGTTGGAACCTTGAAGTGGAACAAGATAAAACCAAGCCCAAAATTTTCAATGATCGTCTGAAATTGACATACGTTTTTACCTTAACAGTGTTGATCGAAAAATGTCGAAGTACGTTGCTGGAATATTTTCTGGGGATCACAGCGGAACAAAGTGTGGTGATGAAAGACCCTGCCTCTGACGGTATCTATTCGTCGCAGTGATCACGTCAATATGATCTTTGGGTGTTGAAGCGAAAGATTCGCATCATCGTATTGAGTGAAATACCGACGGAGCAG
>CAYQKZ010000383.1:0-3236 GCA_964418135.1 uncultured Desulfobacterales bacterium | reverse complement strand
GGATGCTCCACCGCTATGGCACACTGCACAATTTGCCCTATCACCAGCAACCGGTTATGGTCCACCAGATATCCCGATTCATGGCGGTACAGCGAACACGAAAGCAAATCGCCAAGATGGCTTTGCTTGTGCTGGACGGACTTTCCCTGGATCAGTTGCTTTTGCTGAAAAAAAGTCTTCTGTCATGTGACAACTTGTGGCGTTTTCAGGAATCCACGGTATTCGCCTGGGTTCCCACTCTGACATCTGTTACGCGCCAGTCGATCTTCGCAGGGGAGCCGCCGCTGTACTTTCCCGATTCGTTGGCGACAACCGCAAAAGAGAAAACCCATTGGCTCCGGTTCTGGGAAGACCAAGGCATTCAACGCACCGGCATCGATCTGATCACAAACCTGGACGGATTAAACGACCCGAATCTGGAGACAGCTCTTGGCAATCAACGCCTGTCCGTTCTCGGCATCGTTTGGAATAAGGTCGATGACATCATGCATGGCATGCAGATGCAAACTGCAGGGATGCATGATCAAGTCCGCCTGTGGGCCGCCCAAGGACATCTGCACCACCTGCTGTTGCGGCTCCACGAGGAAGGCTTTGCCACCTATTTGACCGCCGACCACGGCAATGTCACGGCTACCGGAATCGGCAATCCGAAGGAAGGTGTGCTGGTGGAAACCAAGGGCAAGCGGGTTCGGGTTTACGATTGCCCTGAGTTTCTTGATGAGGTTGCCATCAAGTTTCCACAGACCATCCGTTGGCCAAACCCCGGCCTGCCCCCTTCACAGCACGTTCTATTAGCCGGTGATCTGAAAGCGTTTGCGGAAGCAGGCGAAGAGATTGTGTCCCACGGCAGAATTGCCCTGGAAGAAGTTCTGGTTCCGTTTGTGGCGATCACCAGGGAGAACACATGAGAAAGACCGTTGGTATGTCGCAGAAAATCAAACGGGCATGGCTCGATGCGGTGCTGGATCAAATCGAGAAGACGACTGATGAAAAGGAACGGCGCATGTTTCTGGATAAGCATCTGAAGAATGAACTGCCCGGTACGGAGTCCAGAGCCAAGGCTGCCGGCATTATCCTTCGTATCTGGAGCAACATCCCCGCAGATCGTATCCCCTTGAGAAGCCGCGCTGTGGCGCTGCTGCCACAAATCACCGGCCAGGAACGGATATGGCTGCATTGGGGCATGGCGGCACTGGCTTACCCGTTCTTCCGGGACACCGCCGAGATTGTCGGCCGCCTCCTGGCCCTTCAGGACGAGTTTACCACAGCCCAGGTCCAAGACCGGATGGTAATGACCTGGGGCGACCGGTCAACAACCAAGGAGGCCGTGCAAAAGCTCATTACATCCCTGGTGGACTGGGAAGTGCTTCAATCGACACAATCAAAAGGACATTTTCTCTCCACCCGAAAAACGACAGCCAGCATCCCCGAATTACAACTCTGGCTGATCGAGGCACTGCTTGGGGCCGGCACTGCCGACGAAATCGAGGTACAGCAATTATTGCGTCTGCCGGAATTATTCCCGTTTACGCTTAACGTCGGTATCGCCGACCTCCGCAGACACACACACTTCACCATCTATCGGCAAGGGCTGGACATGGATATGGTTTCCCTCAACAAAGTAAAGAAAGATATTTCATCACCCCCATGTTAATAAAGGTGTTTCCATGAGTACAACATTGCAAAATAAGACTGAAACAGATCTGGAAAAAGCTCAGAGGATTTGTAAAGAAATCAGAGATAAAGGAAATAACAAGGCGATAGAGGACATTTATTTTGATTACCAGACATATTTTCTGACATTTGCACAAAAGAGGTTATATGAAAAGTCTCTCGCTGATAAAGTGGTCACCGATTACTGGGTGGAACTTACCAACGGCAATGCAATCTGCGCTTTTGAGGCTAAAAACAACGCCAGTTTGAAAACCTATCTGACCAAGGCGTTAACCTGGCGAATCATGACCGCCAATAAAAAAATCGTTGAAAATCGACAACGACAGTATGGCGGGTCTGATACAAGTGAAGAAGAATCGAAAATGCCGGAACTAAATGGCGATTCAGAGCCGCCTTATTATCGCCGACCTGTTACCAAAAATTCAACTCAGCATCGAGGCCAGGAGGATAACAAAGCGAATGACGTTTTCGACGAGGAGTACTTTCTTTCTCCAGATAAGTATTATAACGAGGAAGAAGACGAACTTATTGAAGAAATCCACCGGGATTTCTATGCCAGATATGTTTTTGACGGTCTCGCAAAGCTCAGAGAAACTCACCCGCGGTGTGCAACACTGATCGAACTCAATTCAACGGGGAACCATACGAAAGAGCAACTAGCCAAAAGCATATTGGATAACGATAACCCCTCTGAAGATACGTTAAGAAAAGAAATCAGTAAGATCAAACATGAAATCAATGAAAAAGGCACAGGCAGATGCCAACTGAAGCTTCAATTGATAATCAAGCGTATGTTGGAGGAGAAAAATATAATATTTTCAAAGTCTTTACAGAAATAATCGATCATGCCGTCACTTTTTAAATGATCGCATCGACAATATATAACAAAAGCACCAACCAGATGTATTTTACAGAAAGGCGACATCGATGAAGCCACTTCCCCGCAAGATCAATTTTGCCATGGCGAATTCTTTGGAAGATTGTACTGAAGATGAGACCATTCAAATGACATTATTTTCTCTTGATGCCGAGCTTCGAAGTCATGCGCTGGGACATCTTGCCCGAATATCAGAAATGGAAATGGGATGGGAAAAGCTGGTTCCCCGATTGAAACAGACATTTATTGTAGAAACTTTGGACAACTTAAAAGAACTGGGCTGCCCCTGGCTCACGAAAAATACGATTAAGCATAAACCGATCTGCAAAAATTGCCGGCTTTACAACCGCTGCACACCCAGCGTGTCGTATATTGAAACCTGTTATCTGGAAGCTGTGACGATTTGTGTTCAAAAAGCGATGGGATACCCGCGAGTTGCCAGTTATACCGATGGAGAAAACAACAAATGTCTGGATGGCGGCCCACAACTGAATATTTTTTTCGGATCGATTTATGTGAACGAAGAAATCGGTTATCGCCTACAGACCTGTTACGCTGATACGAAAGATATGTCTTACCGTGAACTGATTGAACACCAAAAAAGAAAAATTCTTCGAAATTCGAACAAGAAAGCAATCCATTGGTGCAGCCCGGAAAATTGGAACGATGAACCGGTTGAAATTGA
>CAYQKZ010000382.1:0-3252 GCA_964418135.1 uncultured Desulfobacterales bacterium | reverse complement strand
AATTTCAGATCAACACCACCATCACCCAGACCAATCTGGATGAAATCCCTAAAATCCAGGATCTGGCAATTGCGTTAGGAGCGGTGGCCCATCATATTTTTCTGCTGGTGCCCACGGGCCGCGGAAAATACATCGCCGATAAAGCCATCGACGCCGAAGAATATGAAGCCACGCTGAACTGGTTTTACGATCAGCGAGAGAAAACGCCGCTGCAACTCAAAGCCACCTGTGCCCCGCATTATTACCGGATACTTCGCCAGCGTGCCAAAAAAGACGGCAGGACCGTCTCCTTTCAAACCCACGGCCTCGATGCGGTCACCCGCGGGTGTCTGGGTGGAACGGGTTTTTGTTTCATATCGCATACCGGTATCGTTCAGCCCTGTGGTTTTCTCCAGCTCAATTGCGGAGATATCACCCAGACTTCTTTTGCCACGATATGGAACACTTCAGAAATCTTTCTTTCCTTGAGAAATTATGATAATTTGAAAGGAAAATGCGGAAAGTGCGAATATCGAAAAGTGTGCGGCGGCTGCCGGGCCAGGGCCTTCGAGGCATCCGGAGATTATCTGGCGGAAGAGCCCCTCTGTCTGTATCAGCCTTAAGCCTTCTTGTTGGAAAGGACAGCCCATGAAAATCAAATCCCTGATGATATCAAACCCGGTTACTGTCACAGACAGTGCTTCGATTCAACATGCCATCGAATTGATGAAAGAAAAAGGATTCCGACATCTACCCATTGTTTCGAAGGAAATGAAATTGAAGGGGTTTGTAACACTGTCCGATCTCAAGCAGGGATTGATTCCCGCCATGCTGGGAAATGTCACATTGAAGGACCTGATGATAACCGACCCCATCTCCGTGGGTCCGGATGACGATCTGGAAACGGCCGCCCGGCTGATTTACGAACACAAAATCAGCGGCATGCCGGTGGTCAAAAGCAATAAGCTCGTTGGAATCATAACGGAATCGGATATTCTGCGAGCCTTTATCGACATGATGGGGATTCTTACCGGAAGCTCAAGAATAGAAGTGATGGTCGGAGCCGAGCCGGAAGCCTTCAATCAGGTGGTTGAAATCATCCGAAAACAAGGCGGCGAAATTATCAATATCGGCATGACCGCTCAGCAATCCAGCAGTCGGATATATACATTCCGCCTGTCCACCCTGAAGACCACCGCCATTGAAAAGGCACTGGTCAATGCCGGATTTCAAATTTTGAAAGACAAGGATTGATCTTTCATTTTTGGCAATAAATTGCCGTAATACCGATTCAGCCCTTTGGATTCCAACGAATTTGAAGGGCTTTTTTAATTGATCGGGGCTGCAGCATGTTGAATCAAATAAACAGACTGGCGCAGTGGGGGACGGAAGTCGATGAGCAACGATTCGAACGGGTTCTTGTCTGGACGATATGAAACTTGAATCTTTCAGCAGGTATTTCTCTTTCCGAACCCGGATGATTGTTACCCTGGTGCTGATGGGTGTTGTTTCCGCGGGTGTTTTGACAGTTTTTTGTTTTTTTCATGAACGCCATTGTATCAATGAAATCATTGATAAACAGTATGTTGTCATAAATAAGTCTGAAGTTATAAGGTTTCAAGCCCGGCTGAGTCAGTTCAAGGAGAATCTGATGAAGGCAGCCGCAATGCCCCATGTTCAAGAACTGATCAGCGCTCGTGACAACGGGAACTATGATCCGGAAAGCGGTTTCTCTTACATCCAGTGCGTTCAGCGATTGGAGCTGATTTTTGCAGCCATGCAGAAAAACAGCGATCGATATGTCAGAATATGCATTCTTGATCAGACCGGCCAGGAGATGGTACGTGTGGACTGGAATGGCAAAGAAGCGATCGTGGTGCCGGCACATGCGTTACAACATACGGCGGATAGTCCCTATTTTCTGGAAACCAGCAAGCTGAGTGCTGGCCAGGTATATATCTCCGAGCTGGATATGAATCAAGAAAGAGAAAATTTCGTCATTCCTCACCAGCCCGTCATACGCATGGCAACCCCGGTTTTTAATCGGCTCGATCAATTCCGGGGAATCCTTCTGGTCTATATCGATGCGGATATTGTCATTCACGGAACACTTCCCGCTGTTGGTCATGCAGATGATAGCTTTCTAACATTTCTAACGACCATAAATGGATTCAATATTCATTTTATTAAATATTTTTCTGCAGTTATGATTTTGGTCGTTGGATTGGCCATCGTTATTGCAGTTTTTCTCTCTCGCCTGTTGGCTGCGCCTTTGAACTCTCTGCGTATTGGCTCCAAGCAAATCGCTTCCGGAAAACTGGATCATCGAATTCATCTCATGGGCAGCCCCGAATTTGACGAACTTGCGCGGGATTTTAACGAAATGGCCGATATGCTGGAAACATCCTATAGAAGCCTTCAGGCCGAATATCAGCATCTGTTCGACAACACCAACGATGCCATCATGATTCACGACTTAAACGGCAAGATACTGAATATCAATGAAACCACTGTCCGTCGCCTCGGTTACGATCGGAAAGAACTCCTGACCAAAAAATTTGAGGAAATCTGCACATCGGAAGAAGCGCAACTGGCTCATACAAGGCAGTCGTCCATCATTGAAAAAGGGACACAGTTGTATGAAAGCATCTATCAGCGTAAGGACGGTTCAGTCATTCCGGTCGAGATCAGCTCAACCATTCTGAGTTATCGTGGGAAGCCGGCCATACAGAGTATTGTCCGGGATATCAGCGAGCGCAAACAAATAGAAGAAGGGCTTGTTGCAGCGTTAAATCAGAATGCCCAACTTTATGAACTGGTGATGCAGGAAAAATTATATGCTGAAACCGTGATTCAAAGCATTTCAGACGGCGTTGTTACCATGGATCGAGACAGGGTGATTCTTTCCTGGAACAATGGCGCAGAGAAAATCACAGGGTTTGAGGGGCAGGCGGTACTCGGAAAAACCTGTTTTGAAATTCTTGCCCACCAGGATGAATCGGGTCGGTTGTTTTGTGAAACCGATCATTGTCCTGCATTAAGAGCCTTGGATCCAAACTGTTCCGATCAAACAGAGAATGTGTTTATCCGAAACAAATCCGGCAGGCTGATTCCGGTTTCCATGTCTTTGTCATCAATTGTGGATGGCAGCGGCGAGAATATCGGGGCCGTTAAGGTTTTTCGAGATATTTCAAAGGAGGCTGAACTGATCCGTAACATTCAACTGGTCAGTCAGGCCAAATCCAATTTTCTGGCCAGCATGAGCCATGAACT
>CAYQKZ010000381.1:973-3261 GCA_964418135.1 uncultured Desulfobacterales bacterium | reverse complement strand
GCAAAACGGTCGCCACGTTTTATTGATCGGGGATAATTGTATTGACCCGCCTGAGCACAGGAACGACATCTGGCGGCCATTTTCCACAGCCGGATATCTTCCGGATAAAATGCCAGCAAGTTGGCTCTGATCTGGGAAAATTCCCCGAGTTGATCTTCGAATACCTTGCCGTTGGTACAGACTGACAGCCGTTCTTCCGGCAGACCGAGCCACTGCAAGCCGGTTTCCGGCACACGGTTCATGCCAATGTGCCGTTGATAGAATGCATCGATGGTCTGAACGCCAACCCTTTGCGCCCCGAACCGGCTCGTAACTCGCTGATATCCGTTAAACTCACCCGGCAGGGCATCATAGTCGGATTGCAGTTTTTTCCCGATTTTTGCATGATCCGATGATGTCAGCCACAAACAGAACCCCGGCCCCCAGTCATGATCACGGGATATCGCATCATCAAAACCATAGCAATCCGATCCCTCCCCAACCAGACCAACCGCAATCCGAGACTGGTATTGCGGGTATTTTTCCGCAATCATTTTTTGGCCCGATTGTCGGTAATAAGTTTCAGAAAGCGACAGACCGTTCATGGTGTCACCTCTGTCTATCGGTATTCCAGCACCCGAACGGTCTCTGTTCCTGAATAACTGCCATCGGCGATTTGCATGTCAATTTTTCTGGCGGTTTCTCCGGAAACGTATTTTTCACCGCATTGCAGGCAAAGGGAAGCGGGAACTTGTTTGATGACATACAACTTACCTTCAAGACGATAATCAAAATTTCCTACCAGAATATTTTCAAGTTCTCCGGCGCAAAAATAACATTTCCGTTTGGTGTCGCTCATGAAACTGCCTCCCCGTGTCTGTCTGTTTCTCTCATCTTTCCAAACCGGCGGCGATGGCGAATAGGCAAACAGAATGATGGCGTCCCCGCCCGGTTCATTTTCCGCACAGACGATATGAACCGGCATTCGGTCTGAATATCCCAGGATGAGACAACTGGTATTCCGTAAGGAATGAAAGTGCCTTTCGAGAACAACACCCTCTCCTGCCGTCATTTCGATTTCCGGTATCGACACCTGCTGCGCCGTAATCGAGCGCATCACATGCTCTGAAATGTAATATCGGCCCTGCAGTACATGTCTGCGTATTGAATCGATATCGATGGATTGATCAATCGTCATGAGATTGGTATTCCGTTAATATTTCTGTTTAAAATCAAACCGATTTGTTTATGCAGGTACAGCAGGAACTACGCTTTCCGCCGCAACTGCACATATCGATGGTAGGCATAGGTGTCTCGCAATCCCTGACTGAACGGCGTAAAATTGAAGTCGAGTATTTTTTGCAGTGCGTCACCGCAGTAGGCCAGATTCTGGCCCGGCGGAAAAGGCATGGGGATCTCTTCCCGGTAAATGGCTGTGATGTCTTTCCGAATGAAATGGACCGGATTTTGCGACAGCTTTTCCAGCTCATGGGATAGATGGCCATAAGTGATGAACTCTTCAGCGCAGACATTGAAGGGAAGATTTATTACCTGCTTTTTTTGCATACACGCCAGAATGATTCTGGCCAGATCCACCACATAGATAAAACTGTAACATGACGGGTCGTCTTCCGGAAGCACGATAATTTCGTTGCGATCCATAGCCTCGAAAAGCATAAACTCCCGCGGCGCATAGTTGTATGGACCGTAAACAATGGCAGGACGCAGAATGGTATAAGGAATATTCTGTAAAGTGCATTCGGCCGTCAAAGCACATTCGGTCAGCCATTTATTGAATCCGTAATCCGAAAAATCCCCCAGCTCTGGCTGCGGCCCGATTAATTTGGGGAAATCCTCCTGAATGGATAATTTCTGAGACGGCACATACACACTGGTAGTGCTGATGAGAATATAGTGACCGATTTCGCCTGGCAGAAAGCGAAGCAGATTTTTGATATCCGCTGGATCATAGGCGCAAAAATCTACAACTGCATGCCATTGCTTAGCCGGAATGACATCTTGTATCTGTTGACTGTTCCGTCTGTCTCCGATCAGTTCGACGACCCCGTTCATTTTCAGGGGAACATTGCCGCGGTTATAGACAAAAACCTGATATTTTTTTGCAGCCAACAGCTCTTCAACCAGAACGCGCCCGCAAAAATAGCTGCCGCCGATGATGAGTACCGGATTCATGGACAAATTCGGCTATGGTTCCAATAAACCAGCCAGTTGGCTTTCCGCATGGTCCATATCCCGGTATCCACCCTTTCTGACCAGATTTTCCAGGGCCTTCATCGCAGGGTTTTCAC
>CAYQKZ010000381.1:0-963 GCA_964418135.1 uncultured Desulfobacterales bacterium | reverse complement strand
GCCCTCCCAGGCATCCGTCTTCTGGCCCAGCAACTGGCCATTGGTGCGATGCCCGGCCTTCATCGCAGTGTTTTCACCGCTTTCCCAGGATTGATTCAGATGCTGAAAATACAGCGTGAGGGTATGGTGCCCATAAGTTTCCAGCTCGGAACGCAAATAAACAGAAAAATTACTGCCATCATCGGCCTCGTCTGTTGACCGACAGACACGCTGATAGAGAGCCGGAAACCGGAATTTGATATCCTCCTGCCAGGCAGCTTCAATATGGACAATCACATCAATTAAGGGATTGGTGTTCAGGCAGGGAATCCGGTTATCCATTCGGGCATATTTTTCGGTTATCAGATTGCGACCCGCGTCCTGAGCTGCGATCAGGTCTTCAAGATAGGATGACAGCATGTCCGGTGTCCAGGATTCAAATATACTGCCGCGAATGCTTTTAAAGGATTCGGGTGAATTCTGGCAGGAGGCCGGCGTTTCACTTTTTACACGTCTGAACATATCCCATTCGATATTGAGAATCTGTCGAATCAGATAGGTGGTATTTATCACGTTTCACCCCTTATGGTTTCAAAAACAGGCTGACATAAACTTCAAGACAATGGTTGGGCAAAAGGCAGCCAAGAAAGGAAAGACGTTTTTCGGTCATCTCTGACCGGAAACGGTCAAAACATTATCGCCTACAGGTCGCATTTGCTGTGGTTCAACAGAACTCTGAGCAAGCTGGGAAGCGCATCGATATTGTCGACAAACTGAACCAGTCTGCCATATTCTTTCCGCAGCGAATCTTTGCCGGCTTCACTGCACCCCATGCCGAGGGTCAGCAGATGAATCCGCTTTTTTTTACAGAATTCGATCGCGCTTTCAACGCCGCACCCCCAGTTCGAGGCCCCATCCGTAATATGAATAATGAAGGGCTTCTTATGTTTTCCCTTCAGATTCATGGCAACGGCAATGATGGCT
>CAYQKZ010000380.1:0-3268 GCA_964418135.1 uncultured Desulfobacterales bacterium | reverse complement strand
TCAAGATCGTTCATCTTCTCTTCAATCGGGGGCAGCACAATGCCATTCTCTGCGGATTTTCCCGAGTGACGGGCGATGTGGTCGTCACCATGGACGATGATCTGCAAAATCCGCCAGAAGAAATTCCCAAAATGATCGAAGCCATCGAAAAGGGATTCGATCTGGCCATCGGGGCGTACGATTCCAAAAAGCACGGTGATTTCCGCAATTTGCTCGGATATGCCGTGGATACGGTTCAGCGCCGAATTTTCAGCCTTCCCCGCGATTTTCAACTGACCAGTTTCCGTGCCGCTTCCCGTCAGGTGGTCGATCAGGTCAATCATATGGGCGGTGCGTTTCCCTATATCACCTGTATGCTGTTTTCCAATGCGGCAACCTACACCAATGTTCCGGTTCAACATCATTCCCGGCAATTTGGAGCATCCAGCTACAATATCAGAAAAGGGCTTCGCCTTCTGGCCAACCTGCTGCTGAGTTATTCCAATTATCCGCTGTATGTTGTGGGGTCGCTGTGCCTCGGGGCTTTTCTGTTCTGTGCCGCATTTGCCGGGCGCACCCTTTATGACCTGGGGATGTACGGAAAATCGGTTCCCGGCTGGGCCAGCACCATTTTGATTTTGACCGGGTTCAGCGCATTGATTCTCTTCTCCCTGCTGATCGTTCTGTTATACATCGTTCGTATCAATCAGCAACTAACCCGCACGCGGGTCAACTATGCCATCGGTGATATGTATGAATAAAACCCTGCTGATTCTGGCTGCATCATTGTACCAGGTGCCGTTCATCCAGCGGGCCAAGTCATTGGGGTTTCGGGTGATAACGCTCGACAATACGCCGGGCAATCCGGGCCATGCGCTGGCGGATCATTCTTATATTGTGGATACCACGGATATTGCCGGCGTGCTTGCCGTGGCGGAAAAAGAGCAGGTGAGGGGGGTTCTGGCTGCCTGTACCGATATCGCCTTGTTTGCGGCGGCTGCGGTTGCCGAGACCCTGGGACTTCCCGGTCCGCCGCCGGCTGTGGTGGAAACGGTTTGTGACAAGATCGCTTTCCGGAAATGGCAGAGGGTGGAAGGTCTGCCGTGCCCGGAAACAGTCGTGCCCACGGCGCTGCCGGATGACATTTTCGCCAGGGGGTGGTGGATACTCAAGCCGGACCGTTCTTCGGGAAGTAAAGGGATATTCATCGTGCGTTCGGAAGCTGAGTTACAGGCTCGGATGCGGGAGTCGCTGGGTTTCAGCGCCAATGCCAGGGTGATTCTGGAACGGTTTCTGCCCGGCCGTCAAATATCCTGTGAGGGAATTCTGGCCAATGGACGGATTGCCGCCGCCTGGATTACAGATCGTCAGGTGCCGGATCCGCCGTATGTGGTAACGATCGGGCATCACGTGCCGACGCGGTTGACGGATTTGCAGCAGGCTGCGGTACTGACCGCCATATCGGACAACTGGAACCGGCTGGGTGTAATGGATGGCCCTTTTGACTGTGATGCGGTGGTCGACGGTACAAATGTTTTCATTCTGGAAATGACGCCGCGGGTTGGCGGCAATTCGATCAGTCACCTTCTTAACATCGCCTATGGGTTCGATATCGTCGATTATGCGGTGCGGCACGCAATTGGCGAGCCGGTGACATGCACAACGGCTGGGCCTATCCATCCGGCCGGTGTGTGTCTTCTGGGAGTGGACCGCTCCGGCGTATTGTCGTATCGGGAGCAGTACCTGGCCCGGTTGTCGGATGAACCTTGGGTGGCTTATCTGAAAATGGACAAAATGGCGGGAGAGCAGGTGGAACCGTTTATCAACGGTCGTCACCGGATCGGGGAGGCGATCGTCCTGGGGCGGGATCGGGATGAGGTGGATGCACGGGTTCAGGAGCTTAAATCTCGGCTGAATTTACGAGCCGAATGACGTCATCGTTTCTGCGCAGACTGGTTTCGACGCTCGTGGCAGGTGTTGTCCTGATGCTTTGCCTGCGCTACCTCTTTATCCATTTTCAATGGCAGGAGGCGTTCACGGTGCTTGCCGGGGCCCGGGTTTTCCAGCTTGTCGGGTGGGGGGCGGTGACGGTGCTGCTTTATTGGCTGCTGCGAACACTTCGCTGGTACTGTCTGTTATGCTGTCACGAAATTCACGTGCCGTTTCCGGACTTGTTTTTGATCACGTCTCTGTCTCTGGCATTTTCCATCGTTACGCCGTTTCAGTCCGGGGAAATGATGAAGGTCGAATGGATGAAGCGCCGGGGTTTTGCCGGGCGGGCCTGTGGTTATGGCATATTTGCCGTGGAGCGGGGGATGGATCTGGCCGTCGTCATTGGGGCCGCCATTGTCAGCGGTTTTGCCGACCATTTTGGTATTGGGTCGGATGCTTCCATGAAATGGCTTCTGCCAGTCATTTTCTTTGTACTGGCTGGGGGAAAATGGTTTCTCAAGGGTAAAAGATTTGAAGGTAAAACAGGTACTTTTCTGGAGGCTGTCCGAACTGCCTTCAAAACGCCGTGGCAGGGAATGACTGTACTGATCCTGACGGTCGGTGCATGGATGATGACGGCGGTGGGCTGGCACGTCTGTCTGATCAGTATCGGCATGGAAATCGGATATATCCGGTCGCTTATTTTGACGCTGTGGGTGACGTTGATCAACATTCTGAGTATGGTGCCGGGAGCTGTGGGCGTGTCTGAGGTCAGTATTGCCGAATTGCTGATCTTCTGGGGGTATCCCGCGCCGCTGTCTCAGGCGGGCGCTTTGTCTTTGCGATTATACAGCATGTTGATTCTGGCTTGTGGTGCCGTGTTGTTTGTATTGAATCAGACACGGATCGCTTTTGGGGTGCTGTACGGAAACCGTTCGTAATCCTGCCGGATTTCAACTTCACGCAGTTTGCAGACGGGCGAATACGAAAAGAGAGATACGACAATGCACAATATCAAAAAAATGATCGAAAACCGCAGGAACCGGGAAGTTGTTTACAGCCGGGCGGATTATTGGGATGAAAAAGCCGTTCAATTGGCTGGAGATGCCGTGTCCATGTGGCCGAACAACCATCTGAACGAGTTATACGGCAAGGAACATTATGCGATTGTCGAAGCCTGGTTCCAGAATGTCGACGGACTGCGGGTCCTGGATATCGGCTGCGGTACCGGCCGCATGTCTCGTTATTTCGCCAGGCGGGGGGCCCGAGTGAGCGGTCTTGATTTTTCTTCCAAAGCCATCGATCTGGCGCGTTTTCAGACAGCAGGTGACAATCCGCTGTATCGTGTCGGTTCCGT
>CAYQKZ010000379.1:0-3282 GCA_964418135.1 uncultured Desulfobacterales bacterium | reverse complement strand
GCCGGATTCCTGGGTATGGTTGGTGGATCGTTCTTTGGCGATTAATCGCTTCATTCTGGCACCTCTTGTGAACGGAACGAACATGGGTGATCAAACAAGTCTTGTGTAAAGGGGAACGGTGGTGTATCCATCGGATGAGTGCTTTCAACGAGTCGGTCCGTCCCCAAAAGGATAGGATACACGCATTGTCAGATGACAATAGCGTAATTGACCAGAAAAAGCCAGAGCCATTTCCTGATGATATCATCTTGATTTTACACTAAGATACCAGAAATCAGCGGCAGATTGCGTTTCGATATGGAAAGCGCTATGATTTCACTTCAAGCCGCCTTGATGACTGATTTCGAATGTTATTGTCACGCTAATCCACGATGAGCCGAATAAATATGGGTTTGCGGGCTTCCATAATCATTGCCACCAGGCTCTTATATTGCTTGAATAAAGACAGACCGTATGAATTCTGTAAATCTTGACCAGAAAGGAGTAATGAATTTTCTGAAAGTCTATATCTTATCCACAAACAACCCAACCATGGAATCCAGCACCATCATTCCCTGAAGGGTCAATGCACAGCGCTCCGGTGTCAGCATAAACCGTTCCGAAAGTTCCGGGTCTGACAGAATATCTCGAAACATGCGGGTAAACGGTCTGCCAGATTTTTCCTCGAATCGATCGATCGAAATGCCTTCCACGGTTCGAAGCCCCAGCAAAACGATTTCCATCAACTGCTGTTCCGTACCCAAGACTTCTTTTTCTGCTACAGGAAGTTTCCCGTTGTTCACATCCGCGATATATGCGGCAATATCTCCATGATTACGGTATCGAACGGGATTCAGATAGGAATGCGCCGCCGGACCGAAACCGATATAGGGAGCATCCATCCAGTATTTCCGGTTGTGGCGGGATCGGTGGATGTCCGAATCGCTGCCGTCTTTTCGGGCAAAATTGGAAATTTCATAAAGCGGATAGCCACGTTTGGACAATTCCAGAACCGTGGTTTCAAACAGATCACATAGCTTTTCATCGGCCATGGGTTCGAATTTCCGCTGACGCCGCATGCGGTCCAGCGGGGTTCCGGGCTCGCAGGTCAGCATGTAGCAGGAGAGGTGTTCGGGATTCAGTGCCACAGCCTGATGCAGATCGGCCATCCACAATTGCCGGCTCTGATTGGGAATTCCATACATCAGGTCTATCCCGATGCGATCGAAACCGGATGCCTGCGCCCACAAAACGGCATTTGTTGCCGCTTCCGCCGAATGAATACGCCCCAGCCACTTCAATGAATCGTCCTGAAACGATTGGACGCCGATATTGAGACGATTCACACCGACTTTTCGATAAGCACTCAGAGAATCGCGTGTAATGGTTCCGGGATTGACCTCGAGTGTTATTTCGGCCGCCGGATCGACGCGGAACTGCGCGACAATCCGGTCGATGATCCGGCCGATGTCATCGGGAGCCAATACCGACGGGGTGCCGCCGCCGATATACAATGTGTCGAAATGCAATCGGCTGGTTGTGGCTGCGATCTCACGGCAAATAGCCTCGATAAAGGCATCGGTCCGGGAGATTTCCGTGACGGAATAAAAATCGCAATACCGGCATTTCCGGATGCAGAACGGAATATGAACGTAAATACCGGCGTTCGGAGCCAAATGGGTCAAACGCGCCATCCCGCGGCCATCGAAAGAAAGAGAACAGCTTCCATCATTTCCGTCATAGCACCCAGCATATCGCCGGTAATGCAGCCCAGGCGGCGGCGGTAATATCCAAGAATCGCGGCCAGCATCAGAACGAACATCAGATTCAAGCAGATTCCCCGCGATCCCAGAAAAATCGAGGATACCACCGGCAGGAGCATCCATTTGAAATCCGCCGGGGTCAGGGCGTTCTCGAAAAACGACATGCCTGTTCCACCTGTCCTGCCGTAGGGAAGAAACCGCATCCCAAACATCATCCCGGATCGGGAATAGGCCGGGATCAGGATCAGAAAAATCGTTCTCTGGTAGCCTGTCAGACTCTGGATACCCGCCCATTTGACCGCCAGGCAGCACAGAACGGCCATGAGTCCCATAGCGCCGATCCGGCTGTCTTTCATGATTTCCAGAGCCCTTTCCCGAGGCCGGTGTCCGAGAAGACCATCGGCCGCATCCGCCAGACCGTCCAGATGAAAGGCGCCGGTCAGGATCACCAGAAACACCACATCCAGAACGGCTACTGCCGGAAGCGGCCAGAAGAGCGAAGCCGTTCGGTCGAAACCGGCAAGCAGCAGGCCGACGATCATCCCCACCACCGGAAAGTATGGAATCAGCTTCCGGGTGTCGAATGTTTCGGATTGGCCGAGCGGCAGCAGGGTCAGAAATTGAAGTGCGGATTTGAGATGATTCATGATGAATTTCCTGTAGGGATGCGGAGTTGGGATTGGGGTCGATTATCAGATGCGTTGCAGAACGCCCAGCGTTTTTGTCATCGGCAGCTCTTTGAACCGGCCGGATGCTTTGGCCATTTCATACACCTGCCACGGCGCCTGCCCCCCGTCCTTCGGATCCTGAAAAATATCATGAATCAGCAGATATCCGTTGGGAACGATATGGGGCGCCCAGCACCGATAATCGGTCAAGGCGGTTTCGAAGGCATGGCCGCCATCGATGAAAACCAGACCGAGCGGGGTGTTCCATGCACGGGCTGCAATGTCGGATCGGCAGACGATCGGCACGACCGTTTCCTCCAGCCCGGCCATCGCCAGGGTCTGCCGAAACAGGGGAAAGGTGTCTATCCGGTAAGCGCCGATATCGAACAGTTCGGAATCGAAATATTCCTCGCCGGGCTGCTGTTCTTCAGACCCCCGGTGATGATCTACGGAAAACAGAATCGTGTTTCCGGCCTTGCAGCCGGCGCCTATATAAACGGCCGACTTGCCGCAGTAGCTGCCGATTTCAAGGCAGGGCCCAAGCCGAGAGGCATCGAAAGCCGTTTCATAAAGCCGCCTGCCCTCTTCGGGATCTAAAAACCCCTTGATCTGCCCGATAATCCGCCAATCCATTTCATGCGTCGGCAAGTTGCTTGGTTCCATCGCGTTTCCTCAAACCGTTTCCTTCAATAAAATCCGAATATTCCAATTTGCCTTCAATCTTCGTAATTTCAAATCAATATCGCCTTACGGCATGTCATCATAACCCGTAACCAGCACTTCCCGGGGCTTGACCCCATCGGATGGCCCGATGATCCCTTCCTTTTCCATGGTTTCGATGATGCGGGCCGCCCGGTTGTAGCCGATGCGCA
>CAYQKZ010000378.1:2747-3295 GCA_964418135.1 uncultured Desulfobacterales bacterium | reverse complement strand
GGCAAAATTACCCCTTCATCCCAGATGTCCAAATCCATCATTCCCATTACCGGTACACTCAGGTGTTCGGCAAGGCGGATCTCATGCTTCACCCATTTATCATAGTCCGGGTCTGTCGGCTCTCCATCATCCGTCATGTCTATATAGGCATTTCGGGCATTGCAGATGGTCACCAAATCGCTTTCACCGATCTGCCCCAGATACCGATCCAGGTGTTCTGCCAGCATGGGACGCTCGTTGAAGATTTCCACCACCATGGGGTTGGCGGGAAGCGAAGCATCTGAGATCATCAAGGTGGCCGGCGGCCGTACAAATAATATATCGGTAGAAATGGGCATTACGCGGATGACTCCGTTTTCGTCGATACCCCCCCCTGGGTGAACGATCATGACAGGTACCCCTATCGGCGCATTCCATTCCTGTTTGAAATCGGACATAGAAAGGCATGCTTTGGTTGACCACATCTGACCAGCAGTCAAGTTTGCCGGATGTTCTTCAAGCTTGATGGCAGATGCCTTCCCCGCCCATTTTTTCAATAATCTCTGACC
>CAYQKZ010000378.1:0-2731 GCA_964418135.1 uncultured Desulfobacterales bacterium | reverse complement strand
TTGCGGTGGAGAGCGAATCCGGTATATTTGTCTGCATTGGCTCCGGAGGCAGGGTCAGAAAGATTTCAGTACAGGACTTACATCGATCCTGAGTCAGATGGGCTTGAACGGCCAGTCGCAGTGACGGTTCCGCCTGGCCATAGCGAAATTGCCACAGCTCTTCGGCGGTAAAACAAGTCTGCGATTGCAGGCTGAAACGGCTATTTTTTTTCTTTGTTTTCATGATACGCACTCGGATTGGTTTGTGATTTCCATTTTGCAAACTTCCATGAACTGTTCAAATTCTGCAATCTGAAACGTATTTAGACCGACAAAATCGGACAAAATCGTGTTCAGCTTTTTTACTTCGTTACTCATGGCCGCATTGGATATGCCAAGTGTCTGGGCAGCGGTGGTTTGTTTCTTTTCATCAGCATAGATCAATTTAAAAATCGCTTTTTGACGGTCCGTCAGGTTATCGAGAAATTTCTTGACGGCACCCCGCATTTCCACAAAAAGAAAGCCGTCGCTGATGATGGCTGAAAAAACATCTTCTTCTTTGTCATCCGCAGACGTTTCAGTTGCAGCGGAAGAATCCGTAACATCCAGGCTTTCTTCCACAACTGAAGGGATGATGTGATAATGTCGGGCAATAAATGCGATCAGCGCATTTTCGGATATGATGCCACCTGCTTCAAGAAAAAGAGCTTTCAGATATGCCTCCATCTGATTTCCAGGGATTTCAATACCATACCTGCTGTCTGCACGCCTGGGATAAATGGGTTCCGGCGGCCGTAAGCGATCCAGTGTGGCCTGGAGTTTGATTTGCTCTGATTCTGTGTTCATATCCGCATGTAAATCTCCGTTCCAGGTTTTTATGTGCCAGAACCGTTTCCTCTGGATTTTTTTAATGACACAGAATCTTTTTACAAGCGTACGGATCTGACGAACACGGGTTTCCATCCCAGGCGCTTGTCGATAGATCAACTCCTGCAAAATCTGCTGAAAATATATAAAGATATACCGGCTCAGATGCTTATCGCCGTGAAACGTTTTTAGCTGTATTCCTTGAAGCCCGCCCTCATCTTCCAGCCTGTCCCAACAGCGGTTGGCAAAACTTTCAAAATTCACGGCCGTGGAAATTTCGGGTTCCAGCGACCTGTATCGGCTGAAATATACGCTCCTGATAATGCGATCGATTTCCTGAACATAAAACGCATTGAATTCCGGGTTTGGATGCGGTTGACCGGGAACACGCTGCTGAACAATCTCTAAAAGACTCATGGTCATAATATCCATAAATAATAAAAGGAATTTACCCGTTTTTTTTCATTCGGTGCGAAACAGCCGCCAGAAGCTCTCTGCGAACACTGCCAAGCGGCTTTAATGCCGCCATCAAAAAATCCTCCACAGTCATGGGCTGTGCCCCAAAAACACAAAGCATGAGCTGCTTTTTAAAGATTGAATAGGGAAAACTTTCGATGGCCGGCTGCCCGTCCGGATCGATTTGCGGACAAGAGCTATTGGCATCAAAAAGGATATCCTGGCATTTGTGACTGATGTGCCTTCCAACCCTGCTTGTAAATGGAACCATTGTAATGTGGGAGCTGTTTTTTTTAAAAATCAGAACTCTTCTCGAATATGGCTTGTACGCGGACCGCTGTTGATTGAAATTCACTTCTCTGTCTGGCATTAAAAACACCTGGCCTTCGCAAAGCCTTGAATTCAATGAATCCAGATATTCATGGTATGCTTTCAATATCAGTTTGGATTCTTTTTCGGTGCAAATTCCACGGATCTGGATATTCACGGGTGTGCGGGAATCATCATCACAAAACCGCCAGAGAAATGAGAATTGATGCTGCTTTAGTTTAAACAGATATTGCCTGGCACTATCCCATTGATGGTTCGATTTGATCTCATCGATTAAACCCGTCTCGCCCTGGGTAATTCCCGGGATGATGATGCGCTGATTAAGATGACTGGTCAAGACGATAACAGGACGGGATTGTTGAGATATGAACGATGAGGAACGTTTGAAATTGAAAGAAATGAGGTGATCGTCTAATTCGCCAAGCAGAGCGGTTTTGGATAGCGGGAACAATGGCATAAATCTGCTACCTTTGGTTTCGGGAAACTTGGAGTGGATATCGTATTGAATTCATATAACAGCAGTAAGCAGATTTTATCAAATGGTAATTCGATTCGTTCGTTTCCTCTGCGATTATTGGTGAAAATTCTTCCTTGATTTCCATTTGGTTTTATTAACGACAAAAAAACAGATTTCAGAAAACGGTTTTGAAAGGCTCTTGAAAAATTGGTTCTATTTTCCATTTACGATGATTAGAGAGCAATATGTGATACTGCAAATGGCACACGACTGAACATTTATGAAATTATCGCTAAAATGTCACAAAGCAGCATCCTTCACAGACTAACCAGTAAATGACATTGAGATGCCTCAGCCAAATGGAACTTGAGATCGCTGCCATAAACGAAAACTTCGGGAGAAAACAGCCATGGGAATCATCAATAAAATTATCGCTGCCTTACTGGCCCTGATCGCCGGCCCATTTGGTCTTCCGGCGGCGATCGTCATGATGATATGGGCAATTGTGGACATCATCACTTTTATGATCTTGATAATCGCGCAGCACCATACTGTGTAAAAAAGATCATTACTACACCTGTTCAATCTTGACGACTTCGTAAAAAGTCCGGAGGCTGCGTTGCGCTGCATCCTTCGTCGTTG
>CAYQKZ010000377.1:0-3302 GCA_964418135.1 uncultured Desulfobacterales bacterium | reverse complement strand
ATTCTGCGTTAATACCCAACGGTGTCAGGCGCTGCTCCCTCGGGAAATTCATTATTGCGCTGGCGGTGGTCGGTGCCGTTCTGTTGTGGGGCGTATATGCCATGCTGCTGTGCTGGTTCAAGGGCCTCAATCAGACGAATATGAACGATAATTATGGATTCGCCTTGTGGATATGGGCCGACCTGGCGGTCATCGCACTGGGCGGCGGCGCTTTTTTTACCGGATTTCTCAAATACCTCGTGGGAAAAGACGAGCTGAAGCATATCATCAACTATGCGGTGCTGATCGGTTTTATCTGTTACAGCTCGGCGCTGCTGATTTTGGCCATCGATATCGGCCAGCCGCTTCGGGGATGGTTCATTTTCTGGCATGCCAACGTGCATTCCATGCTGACGGAAGTGGCGTTTTGTCTGTCCTGCTATTTCATGGTGCTGACCATCGAGTACATCCCGCTGATTCTCGAAAACCGGCAGCTCGACAAGGTATCGTTCTTTCATCATCTCAGTCACAACATGCACGGAACGATGGCGGTGTTTGCCGCAACCGGCGCGTTTCTGTCTTTTTTTCATCAGGGGTCTCTGGGGGGAGTGGCCGGGGTGCTGTTCGGACGTCCGTTTGCGTACCGGGAAGGACTGTTTATCTGGCCCTGGACGTTTTTTCTCTTCACCTGGTCGGCAGCGGCTTATGGGCCGTGCTTTACGCTGATGATCACCCGGATCACCGAGGCCGTTTCCGGTAAAAAACTGGTCAAGGACAATGTGGTGGAGCTTCTGGCCAAAATTTCGGGCTGGATGATGACCACCTACATCATCGCCAAAATCGTCGATACCGTTTACTGGGCCAATGTCACCGCTCCATCCAAGGGATTCGACCTGATCGATTTTTACAGCAACAACGGGTTTTACGGCATCTGGATTCTGGTGCTGGAAATCGTTGTCGGCGGGATCATCCCGGCCGCGGTTCTGATTACGGACAAAGGCCGAAAAAGCCCGGTTGCCCGAACCATTGCCTTTGTTTTGGCCGTGATCGGCGTCAGCGTCAACCGATGGGTGATGGTGCTTCAGGTCATGGCCGTTCCGATTATGCCGTTCGATAAATGGGCGCTGTATTATCCAAGCTGGCAGGAAGTGGCCACCACGATACTGCCGGTGGCTTACGGAATGATCTTGATCATGATCTCTTACCGGTATCTGCCGATTTTTCCGCAGGAAGCCGAACTGAATCCGGTCAAATAATCAAGGGAGAATAACGATGTTTCCGTTTAATTTTGAATGGATTTGGGACATGTCTCATATGGTGTTCATGGGCGGGCTCTGGTATGCTTTGACCATTCTCGGAATCGGGATGACGTATTGTATCGTCAAGGCGGCCATCGATACGGCCAAAGGGGACAATGGTCACGAACACGGACACCATTGATCGAAAGTAGATCGAAACGGTTCCAAGCCGTTTCAACCTCTTATACGGTTACAATCTTTCAGAAGCGCTTTTCCGTATTGTCATGTGGAAAAGCGCTTTTGTTTTAAGGCAACTCACATGAAATAATCTCCCAGATGGCAGATTATATTTTTGAGTTTGCCTAATATGAACTTATTGAAGATTTATGCTGGAGATTTATGGATAAAATCATTATCGACGGCGGCCGCAGGCTTGCCGGCAATGTTGTCATCAGCGGCGCCAAGAATGCGGCGTTGCCCATTCTGATATCGTCGCTGCTGACGGATGGAAAGAATACCTACACCAATGTGCCGAACCTCAGAGACATTCAGAGTACCTGCGTTCTACTGGAAAATCACGGTGCAGCGATAGATGTTGCAAAAGACGGCATCACCATCGACGCCGGAAATCTCACCAACACCGAAGCTCCCTACGATCTGGTCCGGAAAATGCGGGCCTCGATTCTGGTACTCGGTCCCTTGGTCGCCCGGCTGAAAAAAGCCCGTGTCTCCCTTCCCGGCGGCTGTGCCATCGGTGCCAGACCCATCAACCTGCATTTGAAAGCCCTGACCGCTCTGGGCGCAAAAATCGACCTCAAACATGGATATGTCGAAGCGGAGGCCAAGAGGCTGACCGGTGCGGATATATATTTCGATATCGTCACGGTTACCGGAACGGAAAATATCATGATGGCCGCAGCACTGGCCGATGGCGTAACTACGCTTAGAAACGCCGCCCGCGAACCGGAAGTGATTGCGTTGGCCGATGTCCTGAATCAGATGGGGGCGGATATCCAGGGAGCCGGTACGTCCGTGATCACCATTGCCGGGGTGGAATCGCTTTCGCCGGTATCGACTGCCATCATTCCCGACCGGATTGAAGCCGGCACATTTATGGTGGCTGCGGCTCTGACCCGTGGCGATATCACCCTGGAAAACTGTGAACCCGAACATCTCGAAGCCCTGATTAACAAACTGCGGTTGACGGGGTCAAGGATTCTGATTTCCGATAAATCCATCCGCGTCGAGGGGCCGGAGTCGATATCCAGCGTCGATGTCAAGACCCTTCCGTATCCGGGGTTTCCCACCGATATGCAGGCTCAGTTCATGGTGTTGATGTCTGTGGCGTCGGGGTTGAGCATCATTTCGGAAACGATATTCGAAAACCGGTTCATGCATGTCGGTGAACTCCGCCGAATGGGTGCGGATATCACCATTTCCGGCAATTCGGCGGTGATCCGGGGCGTGCCGAATCTTTCCGGAGCGCCGGTGATGGCTTCGGATCTTCGGGCCAGTGCGTCTCTGATTCTGGCCGGTCTGGTCGCGCAGGGGCAGACGGAGGTCAACCGGGTTTATCATTTAGACAGAGGTTATGAAGCCATGGAAAAGAAATTCGAAAAAATAGGGGCTGCGGTACGGCGGGTCAAATCATAGAAACCAATCCACCATAAAAACGCTTGACTTGATAGTCCATGTCAATTAATGATTGATCTATAAAAAAAATACCGTTCATTCTGTTCTCTGGTATGTCATGTTGTCATTGAAACCGCCATCCCGGGGTTGGCTGTGGTTCTTCAGGCCGCCCTTGATCAGATATCGTTGTAATCCTTGGATGGAACAATATGAAGTCAATACATTATCAACAGCGAAAGGAGGCGTTTATGGCAGAAAGTGTGTACAAGATTATCGAACTTGTTGGAAGCAGTGAAGTCTCATGGGAAGATGCCGCAAAAAAAGCGGTTGAAACCGCATCCAAAAGCCTCAGAGAATTACGGATCGCAGAAATTGTTCAACAAGATCTAAAAGTTGAAGACGGCAAGGTTACCGCCTTCCGCGTCCGCATCAAACTTTCCTTCAAATACGAAA
>CAYQKZ010000376.1:0-3310 GCA_964418135.1 uncultured Desulfobacterales bacterium | reverse complement strand
TGCATGATCAGCATCGGAAAAAAGTGGTGATTCTGATTGACGAATACGACAAGCCACACCCTGGGCCATGTGTATATCAGGGCGATCGGCCTGATCCTCACCTATTTTTATCACGGAAAGGACAATGCCCGGGCCATTGTCCGGAAGTAACAAAAACATTGTGCCGGTGTGTAAAAGCATCTTGACGATTAATCATTGATTTGATAAGGGTAAAAAAAATGATTTTAATTCAATAATTAATCAATAAAGGAGGTCTAAATGAAGGGGAAATGCTTGGCAACTCTGATCATGTGTTTCATGGCCTTATTTTTAACTGCCTGCGGCAGCGAGCAGGTGGTAGACCTCAAATCTTTGAAATCCATGCCGAAAGCCTTTGTGGGTTCGGAGACCTGTAAGATGTGTCATCTGGAGCACTTCGATTCCTGGATGATGACCCTCCATAGCCGTATGACCCAGGATCCTCAAAAAAACAAAGACGTGATCATCGCGGATTTCGATGAAAAGAAAATTCGTGAGGATTTATCCAAAATTGCAACATTGAAAGTTCCGGCCGACCATATTTACATTCCCAAGGCGGAAGATGTCAAGTACACCATCGGCAGCCAGTGGAAACAGCGCTACATCATAGAAAAGAACGGACTGCTCTATATCGCACCAATCCAGTATTTCGCAGATACCGATCGCTGGGTGAATTACAACGAGGCTACCTGGGAAAAAAACCCATGGCTTCTGAAATGCGGCGGCTGTCACGCCACCGGCGTCGATCTTGAAAAACAATCATTTGTGGAGCCATCCGTCGGTTGCGAAGCCTGCCACGGGAAAGGCTCGTGGCATGCGGCGCTTCCCAAGACCGCCGTTTTCGAGAAACGCCAGACCATCGTCAATCCAGCCAAGCTAACCTCCGGTGTGGCGGTGCAGATCTGCGGTTCCTGTCATAATCGGGGTAAATCAACAAAACACAAGGATGCCGAGTGGCCGGTGGGATATGAACCCGGAAAAGCCCTTGAGTCCTATTTCAAGTCCATCTCATCCGCCACAGGCGACACCCAGCATACTTTAACCAACGAATTTTCAAAGGCCCACCACCAGCAGTATATCGACTGGAAGCAGTCCAAGCACCATGCCGAAGGCGTGACCTGCGTGTCTTGCCATTACGTCCATCAGATCGGGGTGCCGCCCACCCGAACCCAGACTCAGGCGGCAGGCTCCAAACAGTGTTTCGAGTGCCATGTCCAAGTCAATCAGAACATGGCGCACTCCATTCATTCCTTTGCCAACTGCGTGGGATGCCATATGCCGCGGATCGTAACCAGTGCTGAGTCTGGAGACCTTCACAGCCACGTGTTCGTGGCGTTACTGCCATCGGAAACGCTGAAGGACAAAGCTATTCCCAACTCCTGCCAGACCTGCCACAAACATAAGAATGAGGATTTGAATGAGCTGCAGGCAGAGTGGGAAGCCCTGTCGAAAATTCCCAAGCCGGTGGGCAAGCCCATTGAGCCGATCAGCTACAAAAGTGCCCAAAAAGTTAAATAACTTCACAGGAGGCCGATATGATGAGGACATCCGCTGTCCTGAAGATCGCCATCCTGGCTGTGACAGTGGCGACCGGAGTCATCCTGCTCCGGCCGCCCGCGTCCTCTGCCCACGAGGAGGTGGCGTCCGCCCTTCGTCGATATAAAGACAGAGAAGCCAGCACAGGCTATTATGAAGAGCATGAAGTCCGCCCCCGTAACGGTCGTCCGTTTGTTTCCGTTCCAGGGGTGCAGGTCGGGGTCTTCCCTTACAGTCCGACATCGGCCAAAGTACGGGTTCGGACGCGGCTGTCCGATTCCCATGTGGGGATTGCATTTTACAACAGTAAGCGTTGCGTGGACTGTCATCCCACCCAGGCGCACGACATTCATACCGAGCGCGCCAACCTGACATGCCGTCAATGCCACGGCGCAGAGCCGATCGCCAGCATCGGGTACTACAACTCGCCCATGAACCCGATCCGAAAACATGCATATGTGTGCGCCAAATGTCATGAGGGCGCCGGCGCCTCATTTGGCAGTTATATCGTTCATCAACCCGCCGCCGGATCGGATGCCGCACGTACGCGCTTTCCCATCCTCTATTTTGCTTATTGGTTCATGGTCGCCCTGCTGGTGGGAACCCTGGCGTTCTTTATCCCACATAGTTTTCTGACAGGGTTCAGAGAGTTTTTCCATACAAAGAAAGAAGGCAAAAATGAAACCAACGACGCGCATTAAACGATTCAGTGTAATAGAGCGGCTGTTTCACTTTTTCCTGATGATCACATTTCTGCTCCAGACGGCAACCGGATTCAGCCGTTTGTACCATGCCACTGTCTGGGGAAAAAAAATCAGTGCCGTTTTCGGGGGTTATGACACGTCGTTGTTGATTCACAAATGGGTGGGCGTGCTGATGATGGCAGGGTTTGTCATCCACACGATCTACCTGCTAACACGAATCGACTGGCGCGCACCGGTAAAAAGCATTTTCGGGCCGGACTCCCTGGTTCCCAACTTGACCGATTTCAAAGACTTCGGCAAGCGGTTACGCTGGTTTTTCGGTCTGGGCCCGCCCCCCCGATTCAGCCGTTGGGCTTATTGGGAAAAATTTGACTACTGGGCGGTTTACTGGGGGCTTCCACTGCTGGCATGCACCGGAGTGATGCTGATGTATCCGATAGAAACCAGCCGCTTTTTGCCCGGCTGGTCTCTGAATATCGCCGTATTGCTGCACAAGGCCGAGGCCATTCTGGCCGTGTCTTATATCTTCATCGTTCATTTTTTTGTCGGCCATCTCAGACCTTCCAGTTTTCCCATGAACGAGGCGATGTTTTCGGGCAGTGTTCCCCTGGCCGAGGCGAGTGAAGAAAAGCCGGCATGGGTAGAGAGCCTGAAAATCTCGGGGAATCTGGAATGGGTGAGCGAATCCGCGCCGGTGTTGTGGTATCGGGTACTTTATTTCGTGTTCGGGTATGCTGTTTTGATTTTCGGGATTTATTTGTTGATCAACGGCTTCCTGTACTCCCGGCAGATTAATCTGCATTAGTCATTCGTGTAACCGTTCACTCCCCCCCGTTCTAACTATGCGCTAACAATTTCTTGTCATATCAACAAGAATAGCTCTCCACTCGGAAAGCCAGGCCAGTGTTCTCTCAACTACCCAGCGACGGGCTGAGTGCTTCCTGTTTCCATCATTGACCGACTTTTTTTTTTTTTTTCGGCAGATATGCTATAGCGGATATATGCCACATAGTCAATTAGAATTAAGCGCTTTGAAATCCTGTCATCTGATT
>CAYQKZ010000375.1:0-3312 GCA_964418135.1 uncultured Desulfobacterales bacterium | reverse complement strand
TCAAAGACATTCGGGCCGTGATCGATATCGCAACCGACCAGCAGCGGCTGTACCGGAAAAAGACCATTTTGTTCGTGGATGAGATCCACCGGTTCAACAAATCCCAGCAGGATGCTTTTCTGCCTCATGTGGAAAGTGGACTGATCACCCTGATTGGGGCCACGACGGAAAACCCGTCCTTTGAAGTGATTCCGGCGTTGATGTCCCGCTGCCGGGTGGTGGTATTGAAGATGCTGTCTGCCGAAGACCTTGAAGCCATTGTCGAGCATGCTCTGACCGATACAGAGCGGGGCATGGGGAAAACCGGGTTGCGGCTGGCGCACGATGCCGTTGCCTGCCTGGTCCGCATGGCGGACGGGGATGCCCGCAGTGTGCTGAACAACCTGGAAGTGGCGGTATCTCTGGCAGCAACCGAAACCGATCTGTCCGGCGCAGTCATCCATCGAGAATTGACGGTCCGCGACATTGAAGCCGCGATCCAGAAAAAAGCCCTGCTGTATGATAAATCCGGCGAAGAACATTACAATCTGATTTCCGCGTTTCATAAAAGCCTCCGGGGAAGTGATCCGGATGCCGCCCTTTACTGGCTCGAGCGGATGCTTGCCTCCGGAGAAGATCCGATATATGTGGCCCGCCGCATGGTCCGCTTTGCATCCGAAGACATCGGAAATGCCGATCCGTATGCACTGGACATGACACTTCGGGCAACGGAAGCATTTCGGATGCTGGGTCATCCCGAAGGGGAACTGGCCCTGGCGCAGGCAGCCGTTTACCTGGCAACCGCGCCGAAGAGCAACAGCGTGTATGCGGCCATGGGAAAGATCAAAAAAGCGATTGGAGAGTCCGGCGCGCTGCCGGTGCCGTTTCATATCCGCAATGCGCCGACCCGGCTCATGAAAGAGATCGGGTATGGTGACGGATATCAATATGCCCATGATTTTCAAGAAGCCTACGTTCCGCAGGAGTATCTGCCGGAGCCGCTTCAAAACAAGCGGTTTTATCTGCCATCCAGCCGGGGATATGAAAAAACCATTCGAGACCGGATGGAATACTGGCGCAAACAAAAGACGGAAACCAATAGACAGGGGCCAGGCAGTACAAGTCGGAACTCAGCGGACAGAAATCAGGAAAACAGGAAATGATCAGAAAAGCGGCGTTAAAAGATATCAAGGCCATCCACGGCCTGCTCCAGCATTATGGCACCCAGGGGGATCTGCTTCCCAGGCCGTTCAGCGAACTTTATGACCACCTGCGGGATTTTTCGGTGTTTGTCACGTCCGAAAACGAAGTCATCGGTTGCTGTGCCCTGCAGTTCTGCTGGGAGGATCTGGCCGAAATCCGGTCTCTGGCCGTCATGCCGGCATATCTGAACCGGGGGATCGGCTCCGAACTGGCCGAATTCGCCCTTGCCGAGGCCCGCCAGTACAACATCATCCATGTCTTTACGCTGACCTACCGGCCCAATTTTTTCGAGCGCCTGGGCTTTATCCGCATCGATCGTTCCCGTCTTCCGCTGAAGATCTGGGGAGGATGCCTGAACTGCGTCAAATTTCCGGACTGCGATGAAATTGCATTGATGAAAGAACTTTCCTACGAATCGCCATGATCATATTCTCTCCCACCTCCGTAACGTTGGGAAGATTCCCTGTACATATCTGGATCACAAGCAAAAAATAACTGTATTGCCGTAACCGTTCACCTCCTCCCCCCAGCGGGGGGAGGTCGGGAGGGGGGTAATGTTGTGGTTACAAATAGTTATTCTCTTCCACTAATATTCAGCAGGGTGGGGGAGTGAACGGTTACATATTGCCAAATTGAAAAAAATGCGTTGAAAACCTGCATTTCTTATTTTTTTCAGATGGCGCTCATTCATAACACCATCTATCCCCAATGCTCATGATCGGTACGGTGGATACGGCAGGGCTCAGGGAATACTTTCGATCGCCCGGATAGATCACCCATAGATGCGTCAAATCGAGGTCTTTGACAGCGCTGGTCATCGATGGGGTGAGACGTGGTGCATCGGTATATTTGACCTCAATGGCCCAATTCCTGCCGCTTTCCTTCCAGAACAGATCCACTTCAGCACCACTGTGAGTTGCCCAGAAAGCCAATTCTTCATTTCGCTTACCGATTGATCGGGCGGCAATTTCCAGGGCAAATCCTTCCCACGATGCACCCAATTTGTTGTGTGCGGCCAGATCGCGAACCGCACGGATTGCCAGTAGAACATGAAGCAGACCGGAGTCTCGCATATACAGCTTGGGTCTTTTGACCAGACGTTTGCTGATGTTCACGTGCCACGGCTGCAACAGGCGAATCATGAACGTACCTTCAAGGATGTCCAAATAACGTCGGACGGTCATATCGGAAATTCCGAAAGATCGAGCCAACTCGGAATGGTTGAGTATCTGGCCGTGGTAATGGCAGATCATGACCCAGAATCGGCGTAATGTGGCCGATGGAATCGTGATCCCCAATTGAGGAATATCGCGTTCGAGAAATGTGGCGACGTACTGTTCGCGCCAAAGATGACTCGCCAACTCGGTTTCAGCGGTGTATGCCGGTGGCAGCCCTCCATATAACCATAGATCCCGCCAGTGGTCTTTGCCGACATCGCTCAAGCGAAAACCGGAAAGCTCATGGTAGGCGACACGCCCAGCAAGGGATTCGGATGATTGCTGGATCAAGTCTCTCGCTGCACTTCCCAGGATCAGGTAACGCTGATCTTTTCGGGTATCGACCAGGTAACGAAGCAGCGGAAATATCTCCGGCACACGTTGAATTTCATCGATGACAATGAGGCCGGAAAGCGGTTCCAGCGCCAGTTGCGGTTCGGACAACATCGCGGCATCGCGTGGATTTTCCAAATCGAAGAAATGGTCTGCATCAAATTCATGAGCGAGGGTGGTTTTACCGGACTGCCGGGGGCCGAGGATCGCGGTGACTGGAAAATTTGCCATCAGCATGGCGATCGTGGATTTGTCGGTGGGTCTGTCTATTTTGTTTATCATAAAGAAAGGATAGATCATATACATTGAAAATTCAATGATGATTAATGATTTTTCAATAAGTATCTCGATCCGGATCAAGAGGTGGAAGCAATGCCCCACTCCAGATGCAGGATATGGCAACTGTTATTGCGATTTGGAACTTGATTTGGTACAGGTTGATACCTGAAAAAAACATTGCCATGGAACTAACCGGCTGCCATCCTGACCGAAAATGTTCACTTGGCATAAACGAAAGGACATTTCTTGATGTTGTTGTCCGTCAACAAACCCAAACTCGACAATCTTGCCGGCGATATCT
>CAYQKZ010000374.1:2738-3323 GCA_964418135.1 uncultured Desulfobacterales bacterium | reverse complement strand
CCCAGATTTTTGGATGGGAAAAATGAAAAACACCCATAATCACCCATTTCACCAGCCCTTCTGCCCCTGTATTCGGCGCCGATAGCCTGAGCTGCATCTTCGATTACCGTCAGATGGTTTTCTGCAGCGATTTCAAGAATGGGGTCCATATCGGCACACTGTCCGTAAAGATGCACTGGGACGATGGCTTTCAAGCTGCTTCTTTCTGCAGGGCTCAACCGGGAAATGGCCAATGAGATGGCGTCTGGAGAAATGTTATAAGTTTCCGGGTCGATATCAACGAAACAAGGACGAGCGCCCACACGGGAAATCGAACCGGCGGTTGCAAAAAAAGTATACGGGGTCGTCATGATGATATCCCCGGCAGTTATTCCGGATGCCATCAAGGCGAGGATCAGGGCGTCTGTTCCTGAAGAAACCCCAATGGCATAGGCTGCATGGCAGTACCGAGCCACTTGTTTTTCAAAAGCGTCTACGTGCGGACCCAGAATAAAGTGCTGGCTGTCATAGATTTCTTCTGTAACCCTGAGAATATCCCGCTTGATCAGTTGATATTGTTTTTTTAAATCCAGAAGAGGAACGTTC
>CAYQKZ010000374.1:0-2728 GCA_964418135.1 uncultured Desulfobacterales bacterium | reverse complement strand
CGTTCATGATACCTCGGTTGAAGAATTGGGTGTCGTCGCTATCTGGATGATAACCAGCGGATCATTCTCACGGTTTTCAATGATTGCCGGTTTTTCCGGCGCCAGAGACAGGGATTCGCCGATCTGAAGCACTCGGCTTGCCGGGCCGACCGTAACGCCTGCCGTACCGTCTACAACGACCAGGGTTCGGGAGACAAGCGGTTTTGTCTGAAGGGTTACCGTCGATCCGGGAAAAACGATCATGCGACTGACCCGGTAATGGTCTTTCGATTCCAGAGATGTCAGACTTCCCCATGGCTTGGATGCCGTGGTGTGCTGCTGGTATTCCCATCGACCTTTTTCCTTGAGGGTGCTGACAATGGATTTGACATCGCGGCTGTTTTCGATATCCGAGACAAAAACCGAATCCGGGGTTTCCACAATCACAATATTGTTGAGGTGATTGGCGGCGATCAACCGTTCGTGGCCCATGACAAAGCAGTGATGAGACGCATTGCTGATGACATCGCCATGCAGAACGTTCTGATTTTCGTCTTTCGGCAGAAAATCATACAGCGACTTCCAGGACCCGATATCGCTCCATCCGAAATCCGAAGGCAGGACAGCGCCTTTTTGTGTTTTTTCCATGACGGCAACATCTATAGAAATATTGGGAAGTTCTTGGTAGTCGTTGATAGACAGCGTTCGGGAACCTGCCGCAAGTGCTTTTACCCGCTGATAGAGATCCGGCTGAAACGCTTTAAATTCTTCTGCCATCACGGAAGCCTTGAACGCGAACATGCCGCTGTTCCAGAAATAATTGCCAGCCTGAACATAATGTTTGGCTGTCTGAAGATCGGGTTTTTCTACAAACCGATTGATGGAAAGTGCCCCTTCGGAAATCAGGGTCCGCCCTTCGATATAGCCGTAACCGGTTTCCGGATACCCAGGCTGGATTCCGAAGGTAACGATATAATCGGCTGCCGCCAGACGGATGGCGGACTCCAGTTTGATGTGGAAACCGTCAACATTCTCGATCACATGATCCGCAGGGAAAATACAGAGAATGGCATCGGCTTCATTGCGCAGAATGTCAAAGAGCGCCAGAAGAACCGCAGGGGCCGTGTTGCGGCCGCAGGGTTCACTGATCACGCTTCCAGCGGCGCAGATGCCGATGGACTCGATATGTCTGGATATCTCCAGAGAATGCTCGGCGCCACAGACAATTTTGACATGGCGGTTGTCTAGAACCGGTGACAGGCGCTTCAGGGTACTCTGAATCAGGGAATCGCTTCCAATAAAGCGAACCAGTTGCTTGGGATACAGTTGCCGCGACACCGGCCAGAGCCGTGTACCGGAGCCACCTGCCAAAAGCACAGGATAGACTGGAAGTTGCGGAGAAGTCATTTCAGGTTGTCCCCTTTCTATTATGATAACCGTCTCTGGATCGTGCAGAAGCTACGGCCGGACGGCAATCTGTCTACACGGCAGAATAACCCAGAAGTGTGTCGATATCGCGCTTGATCCTGTTTCCGGCTTTAATTCTCAAGGGCTCTGGCAGGGATATGATCACCTGGGCATGATCCGGACTGTTCAGGCGCAGCATTGCCGGACAGTTCCCAGGATGGCTGCTGATAATTTCTCGAAGCCTGATCAGGGTCTCCCGCTGGACCCGAGACAGATCCAGATTCACATGCAGAGTCGCTGCCCAGTTTTCCTCGGCCTTTTCCATAGGGATGAGAATCTCCGCTAAAATCTTGACGGCATTGTCGTCTTTTTGGACTTCCCCCTGAACCATGACCGCAACATCGCCCGACAAGAGGTCGCTGACAGTGGCGTACAGATTTGAAAAAACCGTGATCTCGACACTGCCGTTCATGTCTTCCAGGGTAACAAAGGCCATCAGTTCATCGCGACGGGTTTTAATGACCTTGACACTGCGGACAGTGCCGCCGATGCGAATGATTTGACCATCGGATTTATCTGAAAGAGAAAGCGAATCCGCCGTCGCGAACTTATCAAGGATATCCTCGAATCCCTGCAGGGGATGGCCGGTAATATAAAACCCCAGGGTTTCTTTTTCGAGAAGAAGCCGCTGCTTCTGATCCCATTCCGCAATATCGGGAAGCGGGGAATGGGCGATTTTCTGTTCGCCTTTGCTGCTCTCGCCAAAAAGGCTTAACTGTGGGTCCGAGCGCTTCCGGTGAACCAGTTGCCCATAGTCGACGGCATCCTCGATAGCGGCCATGAGCTGAGAACGCCTTGCCCCGGTGGAGTCGAATGCCCCGCACTTGATCAGACTTTCAATCACCCGCTTGTTGACTTTTTTGAGTTCTACCCGTTCGCAAAAATCATATATGGATGTAAACCGGCCGTTTTTGCGCTCTGCGATGATGCCATCAATGGCTGCCTCACCGACATTTTTGACAGCAATGAGGCCAAAGCGGATTTTGGACTCGGTTACCGTGAAACTTTTCTCGCTTTCATTGATATCCGGAGGCAGAACGGCGATATCATGGCTGCGGCATTCGGCAATGTATTTGACCACACCGTCTGAAGAGTTCATTTCGCTGGTCAGCAGTGCTGCCAGAAGCTCGACCGGGTAGTGGGCCTTCAGATAAGCGGTCTGGTAGGCGATCAGGGCATAGGCCGCGCTGTGGGATTTATTGAACCCATACCGGCCGAATTTTTCGATCAGATCGAAGCGCTGGCTGGCCTTTTCTTTGGGGATGCCTTTATCACGAGCGCC
>CAYQKZ010000373.1:0-3356 GCA_964418135.1 uncultured Desulfobacterales bacterium | reverse complement strand
GATCCGTGACTTTGATTTTCCCGATGCCATCAACACGCTTCGTACCGCCCGCAATGCCAACGCCTTTATCCAGGACGAAGCTGCTTGACAAAACGCACTGAAATCTTGCGGTTTACTTCCACCAAAGATATTCCAGGTCAATTTCGATTTCCTGAAACGGTTCTGCGCGAACACGGTCATTTTCACTGTGAACGGAAAACAGAACCCATCTGCCTGCTTCCAGTCGATACACTTCCAGGGTTCTTTCAATCGGATCGATCAGCCAGGCATGTTGGATACCGGATTTTGCATAAATAGGCATTTTTCGAATTCTGTCGATTCGAACGGTTCCGGGTGATAACACCTCGCATATCCAATCCGGTGCAATGGTGGTATAGTTTTCTTCAGGCGGTTTCAAAAGTCTTTCTTTTTTCCAGCCGGCAAGATCGGGTACTAGAATATTTTCACCCAGACAGATTTCCGGTTCGTATAATATGATCCAGCCACCGGGTCCCCCTCTGCCTCTTTGAAACGGGCCGCTGATTTCAGAAGTAATAACTGAAACCACATTGCTGTGCCGGAAAGAAGGTCTTGGCATGGCAACGAGTTCACCATCGATAATTTGGCCAATCATATTGTCCGGGATGGTGAACAAATCTTCGTAAGTGATTTTTTTCAAGGCTGTAGCCGTCATTTGGAGAGTTCCATCTGCAGCGTACTGGTAAAATCCGAAACAAGTGAAGTTATCGCCCGATCTACCCAACGGAATACCCCTCCCTCTCTCTTCGGGAGAGGCGAGAAGAGAGGGCGCTACATAGTCTCCACGCCCGCTTTGCCTTCCCCTACGGCTTACACCGGATGATATAGATCAATCCCAGATAGTTGTTTCCATCCATCACCGGTATGAAATCAAAGATACCGTTTCCCCCTTCCGTCAAAGGCAATTGCATCCGCCCTCTTTTTCGGCTGTTCAACAGATCCAGAATCTCCGGATCTCCGATTTCTCTCAGTTGATGATAATCGTAATCGACCAGTGTGTTTCCGACCGGATAGCCGAAACGGTTGATGCCTTTCATGTCAATCCACTCGACCGCATAAATTCCCGGCGTTGCGTGATAAAACGCCTCCAATCGTTTCATTGCTTCGTGTTTATTTTCGTGCGACAAAGCACCGATCAGACGACCATCTTTTGCAAAAGACACCAGCATTTTCACCGGATCAGCCGGCGGTACCGCCTGTTTCGATCGGCTTCCGGATATTTCTTTTTTAATATGAATCCCCACAATGCGCCATTCAGTGCCGTAAAGTGCCACGGTTTTCCAGCAGGCATTCCTGGCAGCCACGAGATTCCCTCCATGAACTTTGTATCGGTAGCCGCCGCAGCCTTCCGGCTGGGATGCCATGCGGCGTCCAAACTTCAGCAACTCGGCATAGGGATGGTAAGCTTGTGAGGTGAAAAGATTCTGTCCGATCTCGGAAATATCGACATCATAGATAATTCCCCCGCCCGCATCCATGGCCCAGATATCCACCGGAATGCCTTTCAACAAAGGGGGCAGGAGCTGCGAGAATAATGTTTCCGGTTTGAACAACAGGCTGACGGAACCGATATATTTCCCCTGGGAATCGACAATTGGATATTCCACATCAACGGCGGGAAAACCCTCGACAGTTTTGAAAACAGAACGCATCACCGGTTTATGCTTTTTGATCACGGTTCGCACCTGTTTTTGGGCGCTGATGTCCGTTCCTTCAAGATTGCTGTAAGCCGACGGTTCAACCGTCACCATCACCCCCCTGGCATCGATGGCGGCACAGTCAACGGAAAAGGAGAATTTTCCACACAGTTCATCAAGCGATTTGCGGGCATCATCTCCGGTAAGGCCGGATGTGCCGAGTTTTCGTGCCGCATCCTGCATGGCGATATCCAATCGGTTGAATTCCGAGGTGATTTTCTGATGCACTTCCGTTAAAACCGGGAGATCATCGGAAGCGGCAACGATCGATGATGCCGAAATGAAACTTACGAACAACATAACGGACAATATTTTCTTCATGGTTTGTTGATTACATAATCGAATGGCTGTGGATCGGATCATTGAACCCCCTATAATTTAACCCATCACATTGCGATAAAATAAATCTTCCGCCCTTTCGGAATGATTCGATGAGCATATCCCATTACACTGAACCAGTGCCGTCAATCTCGAAGTAGTCATGAACCAGTGTATGGCGCATTCCGGCGATTGCTTTATGTATTCTGCCAGTGAATATTAGGCGATTGACGTTCGGGTAGCCGGCAATAATTCACTTTGGCATAGCCAATCATCATCGGAAAATGAAAAGGATAGTCCAGGGGAATACCCACCGTCTCTTTCAGTGAGGGGTCAGCGAGCAGCGCACCTTGCAGCAGACCGGCCCAGCAAGTTCCCAACCCATATTTGGGCGCAGCCAATTCCAAATAGCTGAGCGCCAGTGTCAGATCGACCATGCGAATGGGTGCCGGGCCCGGAGCCATAGCCACTACCAGACAGGGAGCAGCGCGCAGAACTGTATCAATTCCGGCATCCCAGGCGTTCACCAACAGGTGATGGTAAGGCATTACCACCGCACCGGGGGTTTGCAGTAGAGACCGCATCCAGTCGATCACCTGACCAGCGATGGTACGCAGCCGCTTCGGATCGTTTAGAACCACCCACTCCACCAGTTGCGAGTTGCTGGCAGTAGGGGCATAACGGGCAATCTCGATCAGCCGCTGCATGACAGGTCGCTCTACAGGTTTATCCTTGAATTGCCGAACAGAGCGGCGCGATCGTAAGAATTGTTCAGCCTGGGAGGCAGAGATGACAAGCTCCTTATCGATTGCAGTCCATGACACATCGGTGTGTTCCAGCGCACCGTGAGGACAAACCGCCACACAGTGACCACAGCGGATGCACAACACCTCACTGTCAGACAGAATCTCCGGATAGCTTCCTTTTCCTCCGAACCGGATGATCCCCATGGGACAGTCGGCAGCACAGAGACCATCCTGCTTACATTTATTTTGATCGATGTTTAATAAACTCATTATAACCTCCTGAAGCATTTTATGGTATCATACCCATTCTGAAAACCGCTGTACAATTTTTGCAATTGGATGCTTTACAGCTCGATTGCTGGAACACCTCGACGAAATATTCCCCTTCGTTTGGTCAAATATACTTGGAAACTATCTCAATATTCTGGATCAGGCCCGATAAAGTGGGTCTCAGACGGGATTTCAAGGTAGTTTCTTAGCACTGTTTGTTGATTACAACAACGGCAACTGATATGCAACTGAATGTCTATAGTATAGTTGGCTTCGAAACGACCTGAAACCTGACCAGTTCTCTTTA
>CAYQKZ010000372.1:0-3365 GCA_964418135.1 uncultured Desulfobacterales bacterium | reverse complement strand
AGTCACGAAATCCGCACCCCCATGAATGGGGTCATCGGCATGACCGGTCTGCTGCTGGATACGGAACTGACCGAAGAGCAACGGCGCTATGCCGAAACCGTTCGGGTCTGCGGCGAATCTCTCCTGGTGATCATCAACGACATTCTTGATTTTTCAAAAATCGAAGCCGGAAAAATGGATATGGAAAATGTGGATTTCGATCTTCAGAATCTCCTGGATGATTTTGTCGGGGCATTGGCCTTACGCGCCCATGATAAAGGCTTGGAACTGATATGCAGCACCAACCCGGATGTTCCGCCACGTTTGATAGGAGACCCGGGCAGACTGCGTCAAATTCTGACAAACCTGGTTGGCAATGCCGTCAAATTCACACTCAACGGCGAAGTGGCAATTCGCGTGACCGTGGTACCTGAAGCGGAAAAAAGCGTGGAGGATGCTCCGCCTGCAATTGGAGCTACCCCTACCGACCCGGTTCCTGTTTTAATCCGTTTTTCGGTCAGTGACACGGGTATCGGCATACCTGCAGATAAAATCGAACTGATCTTTTTCAATTTCACCCAGGCGGATGCCTCGACCACACGAGAGTACGGTGGCACCGGACTAGGTCTGGCCATATCGAAACAACTGGCCGAGTTGATGGGGGGTGAAATCGGTGTTGTCAGTGAAGTCGGCAAGGGATCGGAATTCTGGTTTACCGCAAAACTGGCCATCCAGTCGGGTAGCGTACATGCGGAGAATCTTCCGCCGGCAGATCTAAGCGATGTAAAAGCACTGATCGTGGATGACAACGCCACGAACCGTAAAATTCTGATCGCTCGACTCAATTCGTGGGGAATGCGGACGATCGAAGTTCCAAACGGCCCGGCAGCGCTCGATGCATTCCGGAAGGCACTGGATGCGGGGGATCCTTTCCAGATTGCATTGATCGACATGCAGATGCCGGGTATGGACGGTGAAACGCTCGGACGGACCATCAAGGCCGACAATCTACTATCGCATATCCCTCTGGTGATGTTGACATCGATGGGGTCACGGGGCGATTCCCGTCATTTCGCAGAAATCGGTTTTGCCGGGTTTCTAAACAAACCGATACGCCATCAGGAATTGAAGAGTGTACTGTCTCTGGCCCTGAAAAAATGTATCTTGGATCGGCCGCATCCGACGTTCATCGCAACAGGCCCTGCCGTCCCCAGAACAGAGAACCTGTTTTCCGGGAGCAAAGCCCGCATTTTACTGGCTGAAGACAACATCACGAACCAGCAGGTAGCCATCGGCATATTGAAAAAGCTTGGACTGCGGGCCGATGCCGTTGCCAATGGCGCCGAGGCACTCAAGGCACTGGAAACCATTCCTTACGATCTGATCCTGATGGATGTGCAGATGCCGGTGATGGATGGACTCGAAGCAACTAAAACAATTAGGAATTACGAATTAGGAATTACGAATATGGCAAAAACAGGCGACGATCCCTCACCATTCGTAATTCGTGCTTCCTCATTCCAAATTCCGATCATCGCCATGACCGCCCATGCCATCCAGGGTGATCGGGAGAAATGTCTGGCTGTCGGCATGAACGACTATATATCCAAACCGGTATCTCCCCAGGCCCTGGCGGAACGGCTCCAGAAATGGCTGCCAACATACCGGGATGAATGTGAAAAAAAAGATGAATGTATCATCCAGAGTGAACAACGACAGGAAGTACAGCCTCCTGAACCGCCGATATGGAACAAACTCCAGATGCTGGAGCGCCTGCTGAATGATGAAGACCTGGCCAGAATTGTCATAGAAGGGTTTCTGGAGGATATTCCCCGACAGATACAGACACTGAAATCGTTTCTGGCAGTCGGCAATGTCTCGGCCGTCGAACGTCAGGCCCACACCATCAAAGGGGCTTCCGCCAATGTCGGCGGTGAACGATTGCAGACCGTGGCGTTCGAAATGGAGAAAGCGGCCAAAGCCTCGGATATGACTGCCGCCGGTGCATTGATGCAAGACATCGAAGCGCAGTTCGACCAGCTTAAGAAAGCGATGCAGTCGTCCGATATCCTATAACTTTCAGGACCAAGCTTTTGGGTGCGTTTAAAAAAATCATTCTACGGAGGTTTCAACCATGCGAATTTTAATTGCCGAAGATGACCTGACATCCCGGACACTTCTATCAGCAGTGCTGAAGAAAAACGGTCATGAGGTGATAGAAACCGTGAATGGTGCCGAGGCTTGGAGCAAACTTCAGGAGCCCGATGCTCCGAAACTGGTCATTCTCGACTGGATGATGCCGGTCATGGACGGACTCGAAGTGGTCCGCCGTGTCCGATCCATTGAAACCGATTCACCGCCCTATATTCTCATGCTGACCAGCAAGGATGAAAAATCCGATGTGATCGCCGGGCTGGATGCCGGGGCCGACGACTATCTGACCAAACCGTTTCATCCGGGCGAACTCCGAGCCCGGCTGAACGTCGGATGCCGATTGATCGAGATGCAGGGCGAGGTACTCAACATCAAGAATGCACTGGCACATGAGGCTACACACGACCTGTTGACCGGAGCGCTCAACCGCCGGGCCATCGAAACCGCCTTGTCCCAGGCGATTTCCAGACAACATCGGTACCACGACGGTCTGGCTGTAGGGATTTGCGATATCGATCATTTCAAAAGAATCAACGACACTTACGGCCATATGGTGGGAGACGAAGTTCTCTGCGGGTTTGTCCTCCTGATGCAGAACTCTTTAAGGGAGTACGACCAGCTCGGTCGTTTCGGCGGAGAGGAATTTGTCGTGATCACAACGGGGGGCCACATCGATGAAAACATTTTATTCGAGCGTCTGCGCAGAACGGTTGAAGACAACCCGATATCCACCCGTGCAGGAAACATATCCATCACCATCAGTATCGGCGTAACGACCGTGCAGGAAAACGAAAACATGGACAGGGTACTTTTTGCAGCGGACACAGCACTCTACAAGGCCAAAAGCGAAGGCCGGAATCGTGTTTGCTTCCACCGCGATAAACTTCCATCTCCCGGCCTTCCCCGCTGAAGGAGGAGGTGATGGTGAACGATTACGATAAAATGAATGAAACAATATCGTGAATTCTTTTCTATTTTTCGTATAGTTGTCTGGGAGATTCCCCTGCATGAACAGCAGATCGCAATTCATGGAAAACACTTCGCCAAAGCAGGTGCTGTTGCAGTTAAAACTGTCTCTAACAGTCATGGTAATTCTGCTGGTTGCCGGTACGGGTGCGATTCTGTGGCAACAGTACCGGGATAAAATCGCCTCGCAAACAGCCGGACTGATCTCGGAGATCAACCATGATCTGCGTGTTTCACTGGAACAGCAGATACTGGGAATGTCAATT
>CAYQKZ010000371.1:444-3378 GCA_964418135.1 uncultured Desulfobacterales bacterium | reverse complement strand
AGACCGCTGGCCGGAGCAGGCTCCACCAAAGAAGCTTAAACATCGCGCAAGGGGGTCTTGCCATGGCTCAGAATCAAAGAATGAGTGTTCAGGTTCAGGATGGAAAACTGCGGGCCGATCCGTCTTTTCTCGGGAAAGTTGTCGGATCGGTGGCCTACGGTGATTCGGTAACGATCATCAAACAGCAGGACCCGTGGTTTTATATCTCTGTCAGAGGAGGACAGTTGACCGGCTGGATACACCAGTCCGCCCTGTCCGAAAAGGAAATCGTTCTGCGTTCCGGCAGTGCCGATGTCGCCAAAACCGCCAGCCAGAAAGAGGTCGCCCTTGCCGGCAAAGGTTTCAATGCCGATGTCGAGAAGGAGTTCAAATCCCGCAATCCCAAATTGAATTTCGAGTGGGTGGACCGCATGGAGAAATTTATCGTTTCCGATGATGAAATCCGTAAATTCATCAAGGAAGGAACCTTGTCGCCAGAAGGAGGAACCTCATGAACCGAAACGAGCGACGCCGATTTCTGAAAACCGCGTTTCAATGGACAGCCGCCGTCGGCGCCGGTTCCGTCCTGCCCTCGGTTCTTACCGGCTGCATCGAACAAGTCGCAAAAGTCGGCGGCACCATCGGTGCCTCCACGGGATTGATCACCCAGCAGCATGCCGACTCTCTTGTAAAAACCACGCAGGCTGTCAGCCGGACGTTCCAAGACATCACCCCGGAACAGGAATATTACATCGGCCGAAGCATCGGCGCCGTCATCCTGGGTAAGTACCCCGCCTACAACAACACGGCCGCCAATCAATATGTGAACCGGCTGGGTCAAACCCTGGCCCGTTTTTCAGACATGCCGGATACCTTTGCCGGATACCACTTTCTGATTCAAGATACCCCGGAAATCAATGCCCTGGCTGCTCCCGGCGGATTGATCTTCATTACCCGTGGCATTCTGGGATGCTGTCCGCACGAGACCGCGGTGGCGGCGGTACTGGCGCATGAAATCGGGCATATTCAAGCCAAACACGGGTTGCGGGCCATCCAGAAATCCCGCATCACCGATGCACTGGTCATCATCGGCACGGAAAGCGCCAAAACGCTGGGCGGCCAGAATCTGGCCAATCTCACCCAGTTGTTCGAAGGTACTATCTCCGACATTACCCAGACCCTGATCAATTCGGGTTACTCCCGATCCTTCGAGTTCGAAGCCGATCAATCGGCAGTCAAGATTCTGCGTCGGGTGGGATACAATCCCGAAGGCCTGGTGGAGATGCTTCAGACCATGAAATCGAAACTGGTCGCCAATCGGGCAGACTTTGCCAGCACCCATCCCAGCCCGGCAGACCGAATTGCGGAAATTGAAACAACATCAGGCTCTGCCTCACCCGTCAAGGAAACAAAGGAACGCCAGGCCCGATTTCAGACCGCCTTGAAAACCGCTTGATATGTCACCCCCCTTTTCCCGAAAGCTGATCCAGAGCCTGATATCGGCTGTGATCGCCACCCTGCTGACCACTGGATTATGGGCTGCCGGTATTCTGGACCGTTGGGAATCCATGACGTGGGACTGGCGCGCCGGCATCCTGGCAAAGCCCAGCCCGGCCAGCGACCAGATCACCCTGATCCTTCTCGACCAGAACAGCCTGGACTGGGGCCGGAAAGAAAACGGCCTCAGTTGGCCGTGGCCACGGGAAGTCTATGCGGCTATCATTGAATTCTGCAAACGTCACGGGGCCCGATCATTGTCCATTGACGTTCTTTTTACCGAACCTTCCGCTTACGGTGTATCCGACGATGGCACGATGGCAACGGCCATTGCCGATTCCGGCAATATAGCCGGCGCCGTAGCACTCAGCCATGAATCCGGCAGTCAGACGGCATGGCCAGAAAGTATCCGGGAACCGGTTTTCCCTGTTATTCTGTCAAATGATGCCCACCACAATCCGCCTGTCTTCTCCCGCGCCGCGTTCCCCGTTCCCGAGCTGGCAGGTGCTATGGCCGTGCTGTGCAACACTCATATGAACCCGGATGCGGACGGCATTTACCGTAAAGCCACCCTTGCCGCGCTGTTCGACGAACGTCTGATGCCGTCGCTCGGTCTTGGCGCCTATCTGGCCGCATATCCGTCAACACCTGTCCGCATCGCGCCCGGCAGCCTGTCGGTTGGCAACCGGATCATCCCCCTTTCTCCGGACGGAAACGCCATTCTGCGGTTCAGTGGACCGGCCGGCACCTACCGCAGTTTCAGCGCAGCCGCCGTCATTCAGTCCGAGTTGCGGCTCCGATCCGGCGAACCGCCCCCCATCGACGATCCAGGCGCATTTCGTGACAAATACATTTTTTTTGGGTTCACGGCCCCCGGCTTGTTCGATCTGCGGCCTACCCCGGTGGACGGCATCACGCCCGGTGTCGAGATTCAGGCCGCAATTTTGGAAAATCTCCTGTCCGGCAATTTCATGCGGCAGTGTCCAACGACGGTGTGGCTGTCTGCCATGATAGGTCTGGCCTTGGCGGCCGGCATGGCCGGCTCGATTTTCAGCAGCGCACTGGGATTTGTCCTGGTCAGCATCCTTTTTGTTGCCATCCCGATTTTTTCATCGCTGGGCGGATACGCCGGAGGGTGGTCCATCCCTCTGACCACACCCGAAACAGCCGTCATTTCCACACTGTTTCTGGTGTTTGTCATCAATTATGCTACGGAAGGGCGTCAAAAACGATTCATCCAGGGAGCCTTCAAACAATATCTATCTCCGGCAGTGATCGATCAGCTTATTTTACATCCCGAGCGCCTGCGACTCGGTGGAGAGCGGCGGGTTCTGTCCATTTTTTTCTCGGATCTGGAAGGGTTCACCACCATTTCCGAAAAATTGGACCCCGAAGCCCTGACCACGCTGCTGAATGAATATCTTTCCGCCATGACCGATATCATTCATGAAGAATTAG
>CAYQKZ010000371.1:0-411 GCA_964418135.1 uncultured Desulfobacterales bacterium | reverse complement strand
TGACCATCCGCTTCGGGTGGTACGGGCCGCCCTTGGCTGTCAGGAACGACTGGCCGAATTGAATCTGCATTTCGAAAAACGCGTCGGCCGGGAACTCCGCATGCGGATCGGTATTCATACGGGATCGGCCGTTGTGGGCAACATGGGCTCGACCCGTCGTTTCGACTATACGATGTTGGGGGATTCCGTCAATCTGGCAGCCAGGCTTGAAGGCGCCAACAAGGCGTTTGGCACCTATGTCATGATATCCGATAGTACCCGTCAGGGAATCGGCTCCGCTTTTCCGGTTCGCGAAATCGCCCGATTGGCCGTCGTCGGGCGCAAGGAACCCATCACAGTCTTTGAACCAATGCTGCCCGATACCTATGGACACCGCCGACCGACGCTGGATATTTTCGATCAGGGCCTTCG
>CAYQKZ010000370.1:0-3380 GCA_964418135.1 uncultured Desulfobacterales bacterium | reverse complement strand
TGCATTGATGATCAGGCTTTTTAAAGACGATTTGCGGTTGATGTCTTTTTTCGGTTATCGGGAAGGGGTGTCCTCCCGAAGCGAAGGCCGGATATATCTGAAAGACAAGGGTCAGCGAAAAGCCTGTGGATGTATCGTCAGCAAGGATATCGGAATGTATGGCACCTGTGGGCATGGGTGTCTGTACTGTTATGCCACCCATTTCTCCTTACCACATTTCTCCGGCAATCCATCGACAGAAATCGATCGTCCGGAAAAAAATCGGGATAAACAGCAGTAGTCGTCTTGTGATGACCGTCCATCATGAATGGCATGGCATAGAGAAAAGTTGCCGAAAAGATGCGGAATTTATGGTTTCCGGCGAAAGTTCAGGAGCCAGAGCCGAATGTAGTAGTGCCGGCTGGAAAGCAGCAGGGCGCCGCCGATCGTCAGATAAAGAGCGGCCAGGTATTCCCTGGGGATGGCCGAATGGCGGAGAATCGCACCCATCGTAATCATGATGACAATGACAAAATAACTCTTCCATGCCTGAAAGGCAAAAAAACAGGCTTTCCCCGGAAAAAGGGAGATGCGGCCGAGATTTTTTTGGGCAATTCCCGAAAAAAGGAAATGATACGCAATTACCGCTCCGGTCATTCCTGAAATGCCGGACAGAATCGCCCTGCGTAAAACAAGGGCGCCGAGCCATCCACAGGCCAGCCTGAGCATCAGGATGCCGACGGCGCTCCAGGTAAAACCGGCCGTGGCAATCAGCCAGGATATCGATGCGGTGGGTTTCAGTTTCGAAAATTTCATTGACACGTTCTCTGGGTGAATGACGGTATCGATCTTATCGAAACAACAGGGTTCCGGCAAGAAAGAAAAAAGTAAAAACATCAATTGTTTTTTATTTGCAGGCAGTGTATCAGAAATCAATCGAACAATAGACCATATCTGGAGATCCATGCCTGATGATATCGCAGGAAACTTTTTTCAATCTGTTCGGCACCCATGTCCGGCAGTTGGCGGCGGTAAACGGCATTACGGATGCCGATGCGGAGCGCATCATTCAGATATTTGCGGAGGCCATGAAAAATCCCTATATGGATGAACGTCATATTTATCAGCGGCTGGTCGAAAACAGGGACGAGTCTGCATGAAAATTGCGCAGCTCAAAGTCGAACATCTCGGCTGCTATACAGGGTCTTCATTTCAATTTTCCGATCTGACCGTAATTTATGGAGAAAACCGGGCCGGTAAATCCACGTTGATTTATGCCCTGTATTATGCGCTGTACGGAAAACACCTGAACACTACCTTGAGTGTCCCCGACCTGTGTCAGAAAGGCGAAAAATTCGGTGCGGCCACGCTCCATTTCTCTCATGAACAGACAACATGCCAGCTATGGCGATCCACGCTGGGAACGGTGGCACTCTCCATGCTTTCCGAAGACGGATCCGGCTGGAAATCCCTTGTTCAGGACCCATCCGAGTCGTTGAAGCCGTATGTTCCCATTCCCGCGGATGTGGCTTCGCTGACATCGTTTTTCCGGGAAGGTGAGCTGATCTATTTTCTCAAAGATATCCCCCGTTATAACAAGACACTGTTGCAGCAGATTCTGGAGATGGACGATGTTTTCATTCTGCAGAACCGTCTCAAAAAAACAGCCGGCATGTCAAAAGAAAAACGAAAAGATATTCAAACAGAGATGCTCTCGATGAAACCGTCTTCCCTGGATCCGGATACGGCTCAACAAGAGGCGGATGCGCTGGAAAAAGAGATCGTCCGGATCAATGCTGAAATAAAAAGCCTGATGGCATCGGGCGGTATAGCCGACCCCCGACTGCTGAACATGCTTCAACGCACCATCGACGAAAAAAAAACCGAGATCGCCTCCATCGAAAAGGCCCGTGCCGAGTTGCCGGAGCAGGATATTCTGGTACGAAAAAAAGAAGAAGTTGAAAAGAGTATTTCCGAAAGCAGTGTTGCGTATGCGAATCCGGATGAACTTCAGCGTCAGATAGGAAGCTATGATCAGCAGATACAATCGTTGAAATCCGACATCCAGCGCCTGTCGGATATGGAAAAGCAGCCGAGTTGTCATGCCTGCGGCCAGGATTTGTCACTGGATCATTTGGCCCGATTGATTGCTGAAAAAAAGAGCCGGAGTTCGGAAATCGAGAACCACCGCAACCGGGTGGCCTCGGAACTGCTCTCTGTTCAAACGGCACTTCAGGAACAGAAATCCAGTAAAATCGCATTGGGAAGCATTCAGCGGCAACTGGCCGAAATCCAGCACTGGAATGGTAAAATTGAAAAACTCAACGTCCAGGTGCGTGAAGCGGCCGGGGAGTATGAAAAAGCCAGAGGCACAGCCGGTGATACGGAAGTCGAAACAGCCGGCCGGCGTATTCAGGCGTTTCAGGCACGTCAGACAGAGATACAGAAGCGGTTGATCGGCCTGAGACTCGAGATGCAGCAGGCCGAACAGCGGAAAAAAGATTCGGAAAAACTCAAGGAAAGAATTCGGGAAGCAGACCGCCATGTCCTCCTGTGTGACATTGCCTGCCAGGCAATGGACCGCTCCGTGAACTCACTCAATCAAACGCTCATGGAAAAAGTCCGGGAAAGCCTGCAGGAATGGGCCGGGCATTTTCAGTATCTGGATCGGTTCGATATCGAAATGACGCCCAAAGAACTCAGCCCCATCATTCATGCCAGGGGATATACCTACAAGCTGAATCAGATGAGTAAAAGCGAGCGCATCTTTCTCTATCTGATGCTAAAGCTTGCCATCGGTGATGCCATGGGCCATATAGAGGTGTTTGTCCTGGATGATCCGGCCGATGGTCTGGATTTCAAACGTCAGCAGGTACTGGCCCATCTGCTTCAGGAAATCAGCGGCAGACGTCAGGTGATCGTCAGTACCAATGACGACCGGTTTGCAGACATGTTTCCCACACCTTCCCGCATCAATCTCTGACAGTTGTCATGCTTCAATAATTTCCCATTAAATCGAAAATCTCTATCCTCGATCGGTGATGAATCCATTCTATTGGGTCGGCATCTAACGGAAAATCTATTGACAAGAAAAATTTCAAAGGTTAGTTAGAAACTTTATTTAAATTTTTGAAATCAAACGCTGCTGACGTTTTTGATAATATCAAGCATAGGAGAAGCCATCATGTCGAATGCAAACCCTGTTATCGGGTCTGTCTTGGTTGTCGGCGGCGGTATTGCCGGAATGCAATCCGCCCTGGATCTGGCCAATTCAGGCTATTATGTGTATCTACTCGAAAAATCGCCCTCCATTGGGGGGGTCATGTCTCAGTTGGACAAGACCTTCCCGACAAACGACTGCGCCATGTGAATTATCTCCCCAAAACTGGTCGAGGTCGGCC
>CAYQKZ010000369.1:2240-3383 GCA_964418135.1 uncultured Desulfobacterales bacterium | reverse complement strand
GAAGCCCAGTCCTGCGGTCTTCCGGTGGTTGCCTTTCATAACGGGGGCATTCCCGAAGTTGTGCCGGACAGGGTCAGCGGTTTTCTTACGCCGCTCTTTGACATGCCGGCATTTGCGGATGCCGTCTGCCGCCTCATAGATGATGAACCACTGCGACGGAAAATGGGTGAAGCCGCCGTCCGGCATGTTCAATCGTCCCATGACATCCACCGGAATTACCAGCAGATCGAAACCGTCATCCAGAGACTTCAGGATCATGGACTTTGCACGGGGTTTCTGGCATGATGAACATTCATTAGCGAACTTTCGGAGGGTCGGGGTCGTAGGTACCCTGTATTGAGGAGCCGATGTATAACTTATTAAAGAAATTGTTTTTTCCGCTCATTTTATTTCAGATGGCATTTCCTGTCTTATCTTTTCCGGGGCAAAAACTTGAATTCGGCATTCTGCCGGTGGTGGATGTCCTGCCGCTTCTGGTCGGCAAAGAAACCGGGCTTTTCGAAAAAGAAGGCATCGATCTGGAATTGATCAGCTTTCAAAGCGCACTCGAGCGGGACGCCGCACTTCAGTCGGGCAGACTGGATGGCTATTTCGGGGATATTCTGAATACGGTACTTCTGATACAGAGCGGTGAACAGCTTAAAATTATTGCCACGGCCTTTCACACCCACCCTCAGAGCCGGATGTTCGGCATTGCCGTTGCACCCGGTTCCGGAATTACAGATATGGCCGGCCTGCAAGGAAAGGCTGTGGCCATATCGCGTGCAACGGTCATTGAATATCTGCTGGACCGAATGGTGATTGCCCGGAATATGCTCCCAGGGGATGTTTCCAGACAGGAAATCAAGAAAATCCCGATCCGCTTGCAGATGCTTCTGTCCGGACAGGTGACAGCCGCGCTGCTGCCGGAGCCGCTTCTGACTCTGGCCGAGACCCATGGATCGAAAATTATCATGGACGACCGGAATCTGGATACAGCCCTGACGGTTCTGGCCGTCAACCTGAAAAACAGGCCCGCCATCACGGCCCTGACTCCAGGATTTTTACGAGCTTACCATGCGGCGGTGGACAGGATCAATACGAACCCGTCCGAATATAAAGAGGTTCTGATCACAAAAACCCAGTTTCCTTCGGATGTCAAAG
>CAYQKZ010000369.1:1685-2230 GCA_964418135.1 uncultured Desulfobacterales bacterium | reverse complement strand
AAAGACAAATACCCGGTTCCTGTTTTTCCGACCGGCGGCCTTCCGGCCGAAGCGGATGTGCTGGCAGTTCAAGACTGGCTGGTGAAAAACAGCCTGACCCGAACACGGATTCCCTATGCCGATATGGTTATAGCCGATCGGGCAGTCTTACCCTAAAAATAGCCCCCTCCCCTATCCGGTGGAGATCGGCAGGGGTGCCGACCCAGACGATGATCACAGCCATTATTTTGGAGATGAAAGCCTGGGGCTTTCATGAATGTTTCATGATAGAAATCACCGGCCTGACCAAGAAATTCGACAATGCGGAAGCTGCCGTTCTCGAGGATATCTCGTTTTCCCTGAATGCCGGAGATTCTCTGGCCGTCATCGGCCCTTCCGGATGCGGTAAAACCACGCTGCTTGGCATTCTAGCCGGACTGGTTCCCATCTATCGGCACGATCTGGACGAACTGATCAAGGAAGAAAAACTGGTGGAGGTCAGAGTCAGAACAGAGGACAGAGTTTCAGACGGACTGATCACCTTCGCCACTGAAATGCTGGAATTC
>CAYQKZ010000369.1:0-1675 GCA_964418135.1 uncultured Desulfobacterales bacterium | reverse complement strand
CCCACTACTACCCGGTTCAGTTGAGCGGCGGGCAAAAGCAGCGGGTGGCCATTGCCAGAGCCCTTGCCACAGAGCCCGACATCCTGCTCATGGACGAGCCGTTTTCATCTCTGGATGCCATCACCAGCGAACATCTTCAGACCGTCATGAAGGATATGTGGCGGAAAAACAGGTTGACGTTTATCATCGTCACCCACAGTGTCGAAGAGGCCGTTTTTCTGGGACGATTCATCATCGTACTCGGAAATCGTCCGGCCCGGGTTTTGGCCAGGTTGGACAATCCCCGTTTCGGTATGGAGAATTTTCGGTTGAGCGACACCTATTTCAATCAGATCAAAGAAGTCCGCAAGGCATTGGAAGGCTGAACCATGAAGGCTGTTCGCTATTTTCTATCCGCCATCCTGCTTGTCTTGTTCTGGAAGATTTTCTCGATGGGGCTGTCCTCGGTCATGCTGCCGCCTCCGGAACAGGCGTTTGCCGCCTTTGGAGAAGCCCTGAAAACCGCTCTCTTCTGGAAGCACTTTGGCGTCAGTGCTTTTCGGGTATCTGCGGCCATGGCCCTGGCCTGGGTGACGGGATTTCCGCTCGGCATTCTGCTGGGATATTCCCGAACCGCAGACCGGCTGCTTTCCCCCATCCTGTTTTTAACCTATCCCATCCCCAAAATCGTCCTGCTTCCCATTTTTCTGATTCTCTTCGGGCTGGGGGATGCCCCCAAAATCCTCATGATTGCTCTGATTATGGGTTATCAAATCGTTGTGGCCACCCGAGACAGTGTCCTGAGGCTGGATAACAAATACGTTCAGTCCTTCCGGTCCCTGGGCGGCACCGGGTTTCAGTCTCTTTTTCATGTCGTGATCCCGGCCAGCCTGCCCCAGGGCTTTACAGCCCTTCGCATTGGCACCGGCACCGGCATTGCCGTCCTTTTTTTTGTCGAGTCTTTTGCCACGGCAACCGGGCTGGGCTTTTACATCATGGATGCCTGGGGACGGTTCGATTATGTGCAGATGTTTATCGGCATTATCGGCATGAGCCTTCTTGGGGTTCTGCTGTATGCGTTTTTCAATTACCTCGAGCAGAACCTCTGCGCCTGGAACTATCTGGAATCCGGCAGAACCGTATCCAGCGGCCCCCCATTTACCCTGGCTCGACAGATCGTGGATTTCGGTCGCATGATCAAATTCAGTCATACGATTTTTGCTCTGCCTTTTGCCCTGTCCGCCGTGGTCCTGGCGCACCGAAACCATGGGGTGTCACTTGGCGGATTTTTCTGGATTCTGGTTGCCATGGTCAGCGCCCGGTCAGCAGCCATGGGATTCAACCGGATCGTGGATGCCCGTTTCGACCGGCTCAATCCGCGAACCGCAGACCGCCACATCCCATCCGGAAGCGTCTCGTCACTGTCTGCCACACTGTTTGTATCGGTGGTTTCCCTGGCATTTATCATCGCTTCGGCCATGATCAGCCATCTGTGTTTCTGGCTCTCCATGCCGGTTCTGGGAATTCTGTTTTTTTATTCCTACACCAAGCGATTTACCGCCTTTTCCCATATTTATCTGGGCTTTAGCATTTCCATGGCCCCGCTGGGAGCCTGGATCGCTGTTACCGGGGGCTTTGATCCGGCCATTCTCATTTTATGTCTGGGACTGCTGACGTATATCGCCGGATTCGATAT
>CAYQKZ010000368.1:0-3386 GCA_964418135.1 uncultured Desulfobacterales bacterium | reverse complement strand
CAGTACCGTGTCCACCGGCCCTCTTCCGGTATCCAGCGTGGCTTCAACCACGTGGCCGAATGCCGGTCTAACGGGATCGGCTTTCAATTCCATGACTTCCGCCTGCAACAGAATCATCTCGAGTAAGGTGTCAATACCGATATTGGTTTTTGCGGAAACCTTGACGAATATGGTTTCCCCACCCCATTCCTCCGAAAGCAGTCCGGCATCGGCCAGCTCGCGCTGAACACGTTCGGGATCGGCTCCGGGCTTGTCGATCTTGTTGATGGCTACGATAATCGGGACATTGGCGACTTTAGAGTGGTTGATCGCCTCGAGGGTCTGAGGCATGACACCATCATCGGCAGCCACCACCAGAACCACCAGGTCGGTGATGCTGGCCCCGCGGGACCGCATGGCCGTGAACGCCTCATGCCCGGGTGTGTCCAGAAATACGATCTGTCCCCGGTCCGTGGCCACGTGATATGCGCCGATATGCTGCGTAATTCCGCCGGCCTCTCCTTCCGTGACGCGGGTCTTTCGGATTACATCGAGCAGAGATGTTTTTCCATGATCGACATGCCCCATAATCGTCACCACCGGCGGTCTTTCGATCCGTTTTTCCGGATCTTCCTTCTCGATTCGCATAAACGTGTCTTCTTCGAAAGCGGCTCTTTCGATCTCGAAATTGAATTCCGTGGCCACCAGCACCGCGGTATCGAAATCAATGACCTGATTGAGGGTTGCCATGACCCCCATGCCCATGAGCTTGACGATGATTTCGCTGGCCTTGACACCCATGCGTTTGGCCAGTTCGGAAAGTGCAATGGTATCATCCACTTTAATTCGTCGTTTGATCGCCTTCGGCGTTGTCAGCTGGGGTTTCTGGAGAATCGGCAGTTGGCGGCCCTTCCCTGCTTTTTTGCCGGCCTTGCGGTTTCGTGCGGCATCCGAATAAAGATCGACGCCTTCGACGATTTCTTTTTTCCGAAAGGGAAGTTTCTTTTTGACCGTTTTTTTATCGACAACTTCTTCCTCGACCTCTTTGCCGACTTTCTTTTTCTTTTTGTCCTTGGCCGGTATTTCTTTGGGCTTTTCGGCGACCGGAGGCGTTTCCGGAACAGCCTGAGGAAATTTATCCGATTTGAATTTCGGCCTGCGGTCGGGCGCAGAACTTTCGGGAGAACGAGAAGGCTCGACGGGCCTTGCCGCCGCAGTCGCAGGAACTTCAAGAGCCGGCGCCGGCAACTTGATAATTTTGGCCGGCATATCTTTTCTGAGTTTCTTCTTCTTTTTCCCGGCCTTTTCCATTCGAGATTCGGGTATCTGTGCGGATGGTTCGGTCGGTGGCTGTACGATATCATCGGACAGTTTATCAACCGGTCTTTCATCAACGGAAATCCCATCGAGATCGGGCTGCATCGTTTCAGCAATCGCCGATGCTTCTTCCTCTTCAGGCACTTCAATAATTTCTGCAGGCAATTCAGCAGTCTTCGTTTCTTTTACCGCAGGCGTGATGATCACAGCCGGTTCTTCGGCAGCAGGCTTTTTTTTGGAAACGGAAATTTCAGGTACTGAGACCGCTGGAATATCCACTGAAGTCATTTCAGCCTCCTGAATGGTTACAGGAGGCTGAGTAATGTCTTCTTTCAATGCCGACTCGGCGGAAATCGACTTTCCTGATATTTTTATTGAGCGCTCCGCAGAAATTTCAGGAACGGCTTCAGATTCCGGCGAGGGAGGCAGCGGTATTATTTCTTCAGGAACCGCTTCTCTGGCTGCTGTTTCCCGGCGCCGTCTGATAATGGTCGGTTTTGCCGATATGGCTTCCACCTTCCTATGTTTTCCGCCGGAGACATTTTCCTTGATTTTGGCAACATCTTCGTCTTCCAGAGAGCTTAAATGGCTGACTACGGAAATATCCAGATCCCGCATTTTTTCAAGCAGTACTTTATTGGTCATGTTAAGATCCCTGGCAAGTTCAAACACTCTGATTTTTGCCATTTGCCCCCCTTCGTATTCTGATGTTCCGGCTTTGTTATCTGCCCCGAACCCTAAAACTTTTTGAACGTGCAAAAAGCCCATTACCGTATTGAATCTTCTTGTCGGCATCGGACAAGAGCCTGTTTATGGACGATCCTCCTGGTCCGATGCCGCGATTTCCGCCGATTTCTGGGGTGAAGACGATTTATCCCCGGATCTTCTTTTTCTGTGAGAACCTGAAAAGGCCTGCCTGGCTGCACTTATCAGATTCAATGCTGTTTCTTCATCCAGCCCTTCAATGTCTGAAAGGTCTTCGGCTGAAGCATGGCTGAGTTCTTCAATCGAATAAAAGCCTTTTTCACACAAGGCATTTGCCAGGGTTGTGCCCACTCCGGAAAGGGCCGCCAGTACCTCATAATTTTCCTTCATGGTATCGGTGTATTGTTTTTCACTTTTGACATCTAATTGCCAACCGGTCAATTTGGATGCCAACCGGACATTCTGGCCCCGCTTGCCAATGGCAATCGAGAGAAATTCATCCGGAACGATGACTTCCATGGCATGTTTGGTTTCATCAATGATGACTCTCATAATTTCAGCCGGCGCCAGAGCGTTGCATACATATTTTGCCGCATCCATGTGCCACGGAATGATATCGATTTTTTCGCCGCGAAGTTCTTGAACGACACTTTGAACCCGGCTTCCTTTAACCCCCACACAGGCGCCGACGGGATCGATGTCCGAATCGTTGGAAACCACAGAAAATTTGGCTCGGATACCCGGTTCACGGGCAGCTCCCTTGATGACGACAATACCTTCGCTGATTTCCGGAACTTCCGTTTTGAACAAATTTATCAAAAAATTCGGATGCGTTCGCGACAAAATGACCTGAGGACCGCGGGACTCTTCCTTCACATCCTGAATATAAGCGCGTATCCGGTCTCCACGGCGATAGGACTCTTTGGGTATCTGCTGGTCCGCAGGCAGGACGGCTTCCGTCTGGCCGAGGTTGACAATGATGTTGCCATGGTCGATCCGCTGAACGATACCGTTGATGATATCCCCTTTCCTGTCTACAAAACTGGAATATACAGCATCTCTTTCAGCATCCTTCATTTTTTGAATGATGACTTGTTTGGCCGACTGGGCGGCAATTCGGCCGAAATCCGCCGTATCCATTTTCATGCCCAGGCTGTCGCCGATTTCACATTCCGGGTCCAGCTTCCGCCCCTCTTCCAGACAGATCTGTGTTTCGGGATCTGTGATGACATCAGCGACTTCTTTGAACTGAAAGACTTCGATTTCACCGGTTTTGACATTGTACTGGGTTTCGATATCGATCTTGCTTCCAAATTTTTTACGGGCTGCGGATTTCAATGCTTCTTCAACGGCCTTGACCAGGATATCCCTGTCGATTCCCTTGT
>CAYQKZ010000367.1:0-3397 GCA_964418135.1 uncultured Desulfobacterales bacterium | reverse complement strand
AGTGTCTCGTAGGAACGAGACACAGAGTTTTATCTGTTGACTCGGCCGCCACCCTCATTTTTATCTGATAAAAAACTTGATAATCGAGTAACACAAGTCCGGTGGTTCCCAATCTGGAGATTGGGAACCACCGGATGAATGGTTTTTCATGGTAATAAATAATAATGACGAAGAAAATGAGCGAAAAGTAAGTTATTTGGAGTCATCTAATTCGAACCATAACGCATCATCTTGAAGCATACCTCCGGGAACCTACATTCGGTGACGGACTGCAAGTCAGCCCAGAGGCTGATCGTTTCCGCCAGGGTCGTATATTCAATAAAGGGGATTGTTAGCAGGCCATCGGTGGAAAGTCTGGCGGTTCCATAAAAACTCGGTATCAATGGATACAACGAAAGCATTTCCGTGACGCATACATCATCGTACCAGACCGGATTGTTGATGGAAAACCCGCCGACCAGAACGACTCCCTTTGGATTGTCATCACTCACAGCCGCATCAAGTTGGATACCGGATGCCTTCAGAGAGCCATCAACATAATAATTGGCAAGCCGCTTATCCATATCGAGGTCGACTCTGATTTTGTACCACGTGTTCGGGTGGTAGGGCATCAACCGGACATTTCCTCCAACTTCGATATCATTGTCATCCCCTCCATAGATGTAACCGTCGCAATTGAAGCTGACACCGGCATAACCTTTACCCCGGGCATCCGGACCCGCTACTTTGGGCGTAGGATTGAAGAAGGCTAACTCGGCCAATGCCGGACCGCAACCGCAAGAAACATTGGGATCCAGATATACATTGGCTTCAAACGACACTCTCTTAGACATATTTGGAACCTCATGATAAGCAAAAGCGCCCCAGCAGGTAGACCCTTCAAGCCGTAACGACTGGTGGTGAGATACGCAATGCAGAATGTCAACAAACTGGTCGTCATTTCCGGATCCGTTGGAAAGAAGCTGCCAGCCGTTGACAGCCGGGAATATCCACGGATCAGTGTTATCAAAATTATCGTTAAAAAAGGTCCGCAGAAAACCACTTGCCGGCCTAGCTTCGAAAAAACCCAGAAAAGATACTGTTAACAGCAGAATTCCAAAGAATTTACGCATAATAGATAGCCTCCGGTTGACATTTAGAATAATTTGAAAAAAATGATGGATATTCTTTTAGATATTAGATTGAGTATTCTGTCAAGATTTTTTCCCCCCCTGCTTCGGTCTTCCCGAACGCGTTCCAGGTTTTTTTCGCCCAATCCGTGCCAGGTCAGATGAAGAAAATATACTTCAAATGGGAACAATCTGCGCGTTTGAAACCCCTACCCCGGCCCTCCCCGCTGGGGGAGGGAGTTTGATGCAACCTCAGATTGTAACGACTCACAGTATAGAACCAAGCCCAAAATATTCAACCGTCGACTGTTTCAAGCAGATTATCTTTCCAAATTATCGGTGGATTCAAGACAATTTTTGTGAGTCACGATAATCGCCGCAGCACCAGGATGAATAGCCATGCCGGTAACCCTTCACTTCTCCTCCATACTTATTATCACACGAAAAAAGTAACTATTCATAAACACGATATTTCCCCCCTGCCCGCTGAGCAGAGGACGTAAACGATTACCCAGGCTGAGTTCATATGGCACGATATTTGCTGACATTGATTTTCCGAAATTGATAAACTGCGAACGGGCATACTCTGCACTTTCCTTATTCGCCTCTCCCAGCGGGGAGGGTTGGGGATCAAAAGTTCGGATGATAACCGCTGACTGGATATCTTGGCATCAACGTGCTGGAAAGGAGACAGAAATGACGATTCAACAACATAAAAAACGTACTGTCGGTAAGGCGCGACCGTTTCGACTGAACTCGAATTCGATCAATTCATTCAAGCCGATATTCCGTTACGGGTATGTCGTATTATGCATCCTGCTGCTGACGGTCTCCGGGTATTGTTTTGACTTTGCACCGGCAAATTCAGATTTCACTGAATATCTGGATGATATTTCAATCAATAGAGAGAGAATACAAACAACAGAATTCTGGTATCCATTGGGTCAGATTCCAAGTCCTGTCGATCTGTCTCATATTGACCGCCTTTACAGGCTGCACAGTTCTTTCGATGAATCGGCACATTCTTCTTTGGCTGAACAGCTCCCCGCGGGCTATGACCTGAGAACCACCGGAAAATTATCACCGGTCAGGGATCAGGTTGCTTGTGGAGACTGCTGGGCCTATGCAACCTATAGTTCGCTGGAGTCCTACCTGCTGCCTGCTGAAGCTTGGAATTTTTCCGAAAACGATCTCAATGTGAATCATGGGTTCGATCTTTTGCCCTGCAACGGCGGCAATTTTTTTATGTCTATGGCCTATCTGTCCCGATATAGCGGTCCGACCGCCGAAGATGATACATCAGGTCAGGTTCGAAAACATATTCAAAAAGTGGAATACATCCCACGTACCCAATACAGCTTCACTGAAATCAAACAGGCGGTCATGACTTACGGTGCCGTCGACACGTCTATTGGGTGGTATGATTCCGCCTATAACGCCACCCGTTATGCATATTATTATACCGGTAGCAGCTCTGAAAATCACGCAGTTGCAATTGTCGGCTGGAACGATAGCTACAGTAAAAGCAATTTTATCACACCCCCTCCCGGTGACGGTGCGTTTATCGTCCGAAACAGTTGGGGAAACAGTTGGGGAGACGGTGGATATTTTTATATGTCCTACTATGACACATACGCAGGAAGTAATTGCTGGGTATTCGACAATGCGGAGTCGCCGATCAATTATTCAACCGTGTACCAGCATGACCCATTAGGATGGGTGGCCAATATCGGCATCAATTCGTCAACAACGGCATGGGCGGCAAATATTTTCACCGCAACATCCGCTGTACCGCTGGCAGCGGTCGGTTTTTATGCTTCAAGCCTGAATACCTCATATGAAATCGATATTTATTCAAATATTACAGCGGGCAAACCTACCAGCGGAACGCTGGCACTGACACAATCCGGAACATTGTCGAATGTTGGATATATAACGATTCCGCTGAATCGAACAGTCCCTTTGTCAAATGGGATGATTTTTTCAGTGGTCATCAAATTTGTGACTCCCGGATATGGTTATCCTGTTCCAGTCCAGTATCCGATGGCAAATTACTCATCAAAAGCGCCTTACGGCCCTGGCAAAAGTTTTCTTAGCGCCGACGGGCAATCCTGGATGGAAATATCCAACAGTACCAATAAGATAATTGCATGTATCAAAGCGTTCAGCGGTGCCGCGACCAGCCCGACACCGACCCCCACGCCGACACCAACCCCGACACCAACCCCGACACCCACCCCGATACCAACCCCGATACCAACCCCGACACCAACCCCGACACCGACACC
>CAYQKZ010000366.1:0-3410 GCA_964418135.1 uncultured Desulfobacterales bacterium | reverse complement strand
CATTCTACCGGCTGAAACCGAAGAAGAAGCCTGGCGGCTTCGGAATGTCCGGATGGCGGAAAAAGGGTTTCTCCCTTTTGACGAGGCTGTCGGTGTGTATCAGCCGTTGAATCCGGATGCCGTTCCCCGACGGAGTGTTACCAGGAAAAAGATCGGAGATATTCAGACGCCGATCCCTGCCTATGTTTCGGCACAATTGCAAGCCGACGATACATTCGTTCGGTCTTTGAAATTACTGACGCATGATCCGTTGCTTCCGGTGATTCAATCGGAACTGGCGGCTTTGGTGAACCAGCTGGTGGCAGCGGATCAGAAAACGATTACATCTCGATCCGATATCGAAGAAGTTGTTAAAAAAGCGGCGGGATACCTGTCTATCGGACTGGATCGCCTGTCTGAAGAACCTCGAGATCTGGTTAAAAATGCATCTCTGATCCAATCCCGGATGTTGTCCGGAATTTTCCGAGTGGGGTATGGTGCGGCCCTCGAACTGAAATGGCAGGCGCAGGCATGGGTTAAACAAAGCTGGTTCAATCTCCAGAAACTGCCGCTGAGTTTCTGGGGAGAAATCTGGCTTGGCGTTCTGGGCGGCCTGCTGATCAAAAATCCGCTGTATTTCGATAATTATCGAACGGGTGTTCTTTATCGGGAATTTGGATCCATCGAGGACATACAGTCAACCGGTATTGTTTTGGATCAGATTGTACAGTTCGATCGGCTTCTTGCAACCATGACGGATGAACTGTTCCGTTTTTTTCAGGCAATGCCCTCCCGACAGAGTCTTTCTTACAAGAATCTTCTCCTGACTCGCTGGGTGCAGAGCCATATTGGCCTGTATCCGGAGGATGTACCGATTCCAATGAACCGATTCATTCCGTTCTTCCGTGATCTTTTTGGAAAAGCCGTCAAGCCGGATGCGGTAACACCGAGAAAAATCAGAAAAGCCATGAAAACATCTTTTTTACACTGGCTGGCTGAAAAAACCGGATGGTCTTTCACCGAACTGACCCAGCGCTGCGGACTGGAACTGGAACGCCTTTTTTCGGAACTGGAAGAGGAACTGGGGGCTGTTTCAGAAGCGGATCTGAATGCCGGATATATTCAGTTGTTCCTTATCGGTAAATAAGGCAACTCAACTGTAAGATGTGATCCATGATATGTATTCGATTGATGATTTCTTCTCTGTCAATCGATACGACCCGAACGCCCTGAAGCATGATTGCCTCCATGGGAGAAGTTCTCAATAGATGATCCTGCCGGTCCGCTATCGTCAGGATATGAAGGAGCCGGTCTTTTTCGGATGTCAGTGCCTGTTTGATATCGGTTTCCGGGTGAGATGTGCTGAGAAACTCAAGAATAACATCCAGATATTCGATAAATTCGGCTGTATTAGAAATGCATTTCTCGATGACTTCCTGCATCAGTTGGATATGAGATTCGCTTTGAATCCATCTGGAATTTCTCAGCCGGATTTTACATCGAGTTCGCCTGGGTTCTTCTGAAAATCGGTGCAGCGATTCAATGATTCGAGCATCTGTTTTTCGGTGGATATGCAGCCGGGAAATTACGGTTTGAATGGCCTCCGATGGGATTGCTACCGTAGTATTGTCAAGCTCGGAGAACGAAAGAATCGTTTCCGGCTCCCGGAACATCAACAGGTTGCAGATTGTATTTTCGTCGGCTTTGGTGTAATTGAAATTTTCGATAATTTCCTCGATGGCGATCTGAAACCCTTCATCCGGAAATAAAATCAGCTCAAAAAGTGACGCACCTTCGCTGGATGAATCATCCAGAAGGATTTCTCGAATATCTTCTAAGGATGTCACGCCCAAGGTGGATTTCATGTATTGCATGACATCCGGGCTGATGCGAATACCGCGGCATAGTTCCTTCCGGATGGCATCTGCCAGAAAGTTACAAGCTGAATTGGAATCCATAACACCCTATTGAATCACAGGAGAAGTCTCATGAAACGTTTTTTTACGACACTCATCATCCTGCTTTCTGTTGTTATGTCCGGTTGCTCTGGGGACAAGGCCAAAGAGCTGATGGACACGGCGATTCTCGAGGAAAAACAACAAAATTCGGATCATGCCCGGCAGTTGTACCAGGAAATCATTCAAAAATATCCGGACAGTGCGGTTGCCAAGGATGCCCAGAAAAGACTATCCGATCTGGGAAAATGATTCAGAAAATTCATTATACTGTCAACGGTCATAATCTTAACGTGTGAACCCCCACCCCAGCCCTCCCCCGCTGGGGGAGGGATCAACAGGAAAATGCAGAGTATGCCCTTTCGCAGTATAACAAAACCGCCTAAAAATCATGATCGAGAGTTACAGATATCTTGCTGCGCAATTCATTTCTGACCGCCACATTCCATTTTTTGGCGGCATTGGCTGAACCATAGATATTTCCAAAGTAAAATGGAAGCCCGATGCCGCCGACAATGGCGGCTACTGCATAATTTTCGCTGTTGATGCTGGCTAAGGTTCCGGTAATGGCCAGGGCGTTGATCAGAAAAGCGGTAATGCCATCTCCGTAATGTTCGGCATAAATATAGCCGCTTCCTGGAATGAGTGCCGACATAACGCCTGCCAGAATTTCCGATTTCCTGGGAAGGTTTCGATATTGGTCAAACAGTACAATGGTTTTATCAGCCTGCAATGCAGCCGGATGATCCGGATAAGCAGCGATCAGTTTTTCCATATTTCGTACACTGACATCTACATGATCCTGATCCATCTCCAGCATTGAGTGTGCGATGAGCGCTCGTGGAGCATGGATCGATTCCGGGTAAGTTTTTCCAATCTCTTTCAGAACAATTTCCGCATTTTCATATCGTTTAAGTTTCCAGTATCCCAGCCCTGCAACATACATCGCCTCTGGAATATAGCTGCTTTCCGGATATTTTTCCATCAGACTTTCGAGATTCCGAACGGATGCTTCATACTCTTCACCGTGATAATACGCCGAGCCGATTTTAAATTGCGCATAATCCCCCCTGTCCGACCCGGGAAAAAGAATCAGAAATTTTTTATACTCGGTAATTGCCCGGTAGAACTCACGTTCATCCATAAATGCATCGGCAACCCGCAGCGCCATATCTTCCGTTAGAAGAATCCCTTTTTCCGATGCAATCAGGAAATCGAACGAAGTCAAAAAGAAAAAAATCGTTAAGGCAAGAACAGCCGGCAATGATCTCATGGATCCACAAGGATATTTTTTGTAATGGGATCGAAAAGTCTACCGTTCGGCAGCAGAAAATAATCCGGTCCGGGTTCTTTCCAGATATTGCATCGAATCAGCCGATCGCCCGTCATCATGAGACCCACAACAGGCCCCTGGGTGGTGACAGCCATATGGCCGTAACGAGAACAACTGGGACGGAAACCACATCTATCCCCCCC
>CAYQKZ010000365.1:0-3455 GCA_964418135.1 uncultured Desulfobacterales bacterium | reverse complement strand
GTGATCTGATGTCTTTGCCCATGGGCGGCTCCGAAAATACAGTCTGACAGAACAACGGTTTGATGAAAACTGGGGATGTCTGTGCTGAAACGCTTGGGTATTTGTCCGATAATTTGCCGAAAATATCAAGATCAATTGTGGTCAAATCGATTGCTGCCCTGAAATACAATCACAATGCAAATCCGACAGGGGAACAAACCCGATATTTTTTTCATCCATGATTCTCAAAGAGAAAATGAAATGAATCCAGAAAGAAAAGAATTCATCTGAAAGTCTATAGATTATATTTTTTGAATTGCCGGCACTGTTCAGTTGAACCGGATGATTTTTTGAAAGCTTGCACAACTCCATGACAGCGGCAGGACGTACTCAGGAGAATGGATTCGGTACTCTGCCGCACCGCATAAAATGTTTGAAACAGCGCTGACGGCATAATTCCTCCGATGCCGGGAGCCAGTTGATGGCTTTGAATTACGAGATTCAGAAAACCATCGCAAGAAAGTGCTGCAATCGCTTCAAACAGAGACTGTTTTCTTGGAAGGCGGGTATGGGTACACATATCCTGGGGTTCAGAGCAGTTTTCCGGACAGATAAAGGTAGCATTGCTGGCAAATATCTGACCTGGCTGCCCTGTAAAAACATTGGGAAGCGATCTGAAAATTCTTTCCGGAACATCGACGGGAACCAGCAAAACATCCGGCAGCAGTTTGATTCTGAGCCACTCGAAAGACAGGTGTATCGGAATGACCGGTATCACCCAGTCTGGCGCATCCCTATCGGTCAGGAAACGATTCAGATAAGATGCTCCGTCCATACATTCTACTGTCAAGCCAGGCGCATCGATGGAATCACAAGCATTGGGGCAGTGATCAACCACGGTGATATGGGATTCCGGGTAGTGCTTCTCGATGGCGGATACCGCTTTTTTTCCGAATCGTCCCGCACCGATAATCCAGATATGTTTCATGAAAGAGCCACCATAAGCAATTGTTTGGATTGAAAACGAATAATCGACAATCTATCCGAAATACGCGACATCCAACCTATCAGTTGGATATCGAGTTGTAAATTTTGAAGATATTTTAGTTTGAATTAATGCAGGTTATAATGTATGTCAATCGAATTTACCGAACGGGAGGTTGAACCATGCGAAAAATGATCATTATCCTGTTTATTACCGTCTCCATTGTCGGTGCATCCCATGCCTTCACTTATTACGACATGGGATCGCCTATACTTTCCGACATATGGGTCGACCCGGTAAACGGCATTGACACCAACAGCGGACTTGCCATTACCGCCCCTGTCAAAACCATTACCCGTGCCTGGAGCCTGATACCCAGCGGATCGGTTCTTTCCGGTACGGGTTACCGCATCAACCTGCTTCCGGGGTCTTATCCCTGTGAGCCCGGGCCCGAGGCGGAAAACTGCATCAATTATTTTTCCGAAATCAAAGGCGCATTTCAGTTTCCGGTCATCATCAGCGCTTACAACGGTCCCAATACCGTGACCATTCGCGGGGGGATGAACATCGACAGCGTCAGCTATCTGTATCTGGTCGATCTCAATCTTGCCGGTGGAACGCCACTGCCGACAAACAGCTCGGGCAACAACCTTTTGCACATAGCCGGCAGTGATCATATACTCCTGAAACGGCTGGTTCTGGCCGGACCGTCCTGCGACAACGACACCTGCAACAACCTGCAAGAAGTTCTCAAGGCCAACCAGGTTCAATATCTTTACGTGGAAGACAGCACGATCGGCGGCGCATGGCACACCAGTGTGGATTATATGGTCGTGCAATACGGCCACTTTCTGAATAACCGCGTTCATACCGCCGGGCAGTGGAGCATGTATCTGAAGGGAGGTTCATCTTACCATCGTATCGAGGCAAACGAGATGTATGGCTGTCAACTGGGGTTCGAGGCCGGCCAGTCCGCCAACTTCGCGATGATGCGCTCGCCGTGGCTTCACTACGATGCCTATGACATCAAGTTCATCAACAATGTGTTGCATGATATTCCCGGTGTCGGCATGAGTGCATCCGGCGGATACAATGTGCTGTTTGCATACAACACCCTCTATAAGGTCGGTACAGCGCCGACCACTGGATATCCGCTGATGGACGCCGTCCAGGGAGAGCGAAGCTGCATGGCCACCGATGAATTGCCGGATCCGGTGCCCCGGTGTATCGAATACATCGCTGCCGGCGGCTGGGGGCCAAATTTTCTCACGGATTCCCTGGCAGTGGTTCCCAATCGCAAGGTTTATGTTTACAATAACATTTTTTACAATCCCGAACCGGATCAAACCCTTTACGCACATTTCGATATCAGGGGATCGCTGGTTCCCCCGGCGGGATTCATAAATTTTCCAAATCCTTCGCCGGCCGACGACCATCTCGTTTTCCGCGGCAATGTGATCTGGAACGGGCCGGCCGATCACCCGATAGGCATAGAAGACAGTTCTCAAGGCTGCCAGAATACCAATCCTACCTGTAATATCGCACAAATAAAAGCCGACAATGCCGTCAACAAATACGAGCCGCAGTTGGTGGACCCGGATCACGGCGATTTTCATCCCGTCTCCGGTGGAAACATTTTCAGTGCCGTTTCCTACACCATTCCGGATTTTACCTGGGCCGACGCTCCGGCATCGCCTGCGGTTCCGCAGGGCACATTGGGCAACACGATATCTGTCGATCGGGACAGCAGTTTCCGAACATTGCCTGGGCCTCCGGGTGCCTATGCGCATGCGGCCCCAGCAACGCAAGTGAAATTCATAGGTATCTGGTCGGATGGAATCTGGATATGGAACCAGAGCGATAACCAGTGGACGAAGATGCCTTCGACGGCAAATGCCGCGATGGTTGCAGCCGGCAAAGTGGATACGGATGAAGTCGATGATGTTATCGGAGTTTGGTCTTCCGGCATATATATTCGGCAGTCCACCAACAAGCAGTGGATGAAGCTGAGTTCAATCCCGCCGATATGGGTGACGGCAGGAGATTTGAACAAGGATGGTCGGGATGATGTCATTGCCAGTTGGAAAAATGACGGCGTTTACTTCTGGGAAGTTTCAACCCGGAAATGGACGAAAGTCACTGCGCCGGCCCGTCAACTGGCTGCCGGAAACATCCATGGCGACGGCTGGGATGATCTGACCGGTGTGTGGGATAACGGCCTGTGGGTGCGAATCGGTGCAACCGCAGGCTGGCAGAAAATCGATGCCACAATTCCCATCTGGATCGCCGTCGGCGATATGACCGGAGACAACCGGGCGGACATCATCGGCAGTTACAGTACCGGAACGTGGTACCGGAATTCGGTATCTGGAGCCTGGTCGAAAATAACCACCCCTGCCACGCAGCTGACAACCGGCGACATCGACAACGACGGCCGGGACGACCTGATCGGCGTCTGGTCGGACGGCGTATGGGAACGATACGGCACAAA
>CAYQKZ010000364.1:2543-3461 GCA_964418135.1 uncultured Desulfobacterales bacterium | reverse complement strand
CTGGAAGCCCCGGAATCTGCCCAGTCGGCAGCCCGACCGACATCCGCCTCTGTGCCATTCGAGCTGCCAGACAATGCCGTCGGAAAAGTCGACCGTACAGCGGATCCACAGCCTCGATAACCAGCGATTTTCTGTCTTCATTTTTTCAAGGAAATGGATATGCAGATTGTAACTACTCATAAAAATACGGATTTCGACGCACTGGCATCCCTGATCGCTGCAACCATCCTTTACCCGGAGTCGGTTCCCGTCATTCCCAAATCTGTCAATCCCAATGTCAAATCCTTTATTTCCATGCACAAGGACATTTTAAATCTGCTTGAACCGGACGACATTCCTATCGATGATGTCAACAGTATGATCATTGTCGATGTCAACAACTGGAACCGGATCGAGCGGTTCAACAAAATCAGCCGGAAAGAAGACATTGAAATCATTCTGTGGGATCACCACCTGATTGAAGGCGATATTCAGCCAAGCTGGAAATGTCATGAAGAAATGGGAGCCAACATCACCCTGATGATTCGGGAATTCCGCAAACACGATATCCGCCTGACCCCGATTCAGTCCACGCTCTTTTTAACCGGGCTATACGAGGATACCGGCAATCTCATGTTCCCCTCCAGCCGGGCTGAAGATGCGTTCGCCGCCGGTTTTCTGCTGGAACAGAAAGCGGATTTGAATGTGCTGGGATCTTTTCTGAGACCGGCTTATGGGGAAAGGCAGAAGAACATCCTTTTTGAAATGCTTCAGAATGCCGAACGGCTGCGGTTTAACGGATACAGTGTCAGCGTCAATAAACTCAATATCCATGGGCATGTAGACAGTCTGGCCGTTGTGGTGCGCATGTACCGGGAAATCCTGAACGTGGATGCCGCTTTCGGCATTTTTTCGGACAAAGAGCGGGAACGCTGCATC
>CAYQKZ010000364.1:0-2533 GCA_964418135.1 uncultured Desulfobacterales bacterium | reverse complement strand
TGTGGATGGGCTAAATGTGGGCACGATCATGAACAGCATGGGCGGCGGCGGGCATCCCGGTGCAGGTTCGGCCTTGCTGAAATCCGTCAACCCCGAAGCGGTCGAGGCCATGATTCTGGAATTGATTCAGGGCAATCAGCAGGTCTCGGTTCAGATCAGCGATCTGATGTCTTTTCCGGTAATCACCCTGCCCTCCGACACGAGCATGGAAGAGGCGGCTCAGGTGCTTCGGGAAAAAGGCTGCACCGGCATTCCGATCGTGGATGCCGGCAAACTGGTGGGCATGATTTCCCGCAGGGATTTTCGAAAGATCAAGGGGACAAACCGATTGAAATCCCCGGTAAAAGCCTTCATGAGTACCAATGTACTAACGATCGAGCCCGGCAAAAGCCCGATGCAGGCAGCCCGCCTCATGGTCAAGCACGATGTGGGCAGGCTGCCGGTCGTCGATAGCGGAACCATTATCGGGATCATCACCCGATCCGACACCATGCTCTATTTTTATGATATGCTGCCGGATTAATTAAATAAAATTTCATCCTGCATCCTTCATATTTAGTTTAGGCGATTTACATTTTGGGAAGTATCCCCACTTACCCAAATGAAAAAGATGCCGAAAAATTGTTGGATGCCTTGGCGGCTTTGACATAACACACGGTCATCTTTCCAGCCTTCTGCTGACCCCGACGATAACGGATCAATAAAAAAGGGGCAGGCTACAGGGGGGCTGGTTTTTTCCTGTTACCTGATACCTGCTCCCTGATACCTTTTTTTTAAATACGCAGCCAGTCGGCTCAAGCCTTCTTCCGTGGAGACGTCCGGCACATAACCGAGGTCTTTTCGGGCGGCACGGATGTCGAACCAATGGGAGGTTGAAAGCTCTTTGGCGACAAAGCGGGTCATGGGCGGCTCTGTTTTCCATGCCAATGTTTTGTAAACCCACTCCAGGACGGTACCGATCCGAAAGGCCGTCTGCGGAGAGATCGCTCCTTTTACCGGAGACAGCCCGCCTGCCAGAAGAATGTCATCCACCATTTTCCACAGCAGCACCGGCTCTCCCTGACTGATGAAATAGACATTTCCTGACAGTTCCGGTTGACGGATCAATGCTTCTTCGGCCAGTAAATGGGCATGGGCTGCATTGTCGATATAAATCACATCCACCCGGTTTCGGCCGTCTCCGATCCGCCGGAGGCGTTTGGCCCGCTGAAGAATCCGCGGCACCAGGTGATTGTCTCCCGGTCCCCAGATAAGATGCGGCCTCAGACTGATGGTTTTCAGACTACCTGCTGCTGGTGCAACCGTCCGTTCCGTCCGCTGCCATCCACCATCCGATGTCTGAACACAACCGCCGGCCCGTCGCACCGCCTGCTCGGCCATGGCCTTGGTTTCCGGATAGGGGGCATGATAGTGATCAGGGTAAGGAACCGTTTCATCCACCCCTTCCATATCGCCGCCGTCGAACACGACACTGGGCGAACTCGTGTAAATCAGTCGGGAGACACCGGCGGATCGGCACGCTGCAATGACATTGCGGGTGCCTTCGGTATTGATTCGGTAATAGTCCTCGTATGCGCCCCAGACACCGGCTTTGGCCGCCGCATGATAGACGGTATCGACACCGTTCACGGCTTGTTCCACAGCCGCCGGATCGGAAATATCCCCCTGAATCTGTTGGACCCCCCATGTCTCCAGCTCCGGATACCTGTTGCGTGAAAAACTGATGACCCGATCTCCCCGGTCGATAAGCAGCCGGACAATGGCCTTCCCCAGAAATCCGCCCCCACCGGTCACCAGGATGGTTCGACGGACTTCCCCAGCACGTTTCATATGATGCGATTCGTTCATTTTTCGTGTGTTTCGTGGTTGATAATATCAGATGGGATACAGCACACTTTCCAGCCTCAGCAGATCCTCTTCCTGCCCCACGGCAATGACCGTCGATCCGGGTTCGAGAATCGTTTCAAACGACGGGTTGAACATCATGCTGCCGTCCACCCGTTTGATGGCAATGATGATCAGATTGTAATCCTGACGGATTCGGGAATTCTTGAGCGTCGTGTTGGTCAGCGACGAGATGGGACTGACCGGAATCTCCTCCATCTGAATGTCCTTGCGATCGTATGTAAGGGCCAGATCCAGAAAACTGGTGACCGTCGGACGGATGATCCGGTAGGCCATGCTGACAGCACCCACCTCGTAGGGCGATTCGACGGCCGAAGCACCGGCGGCTATCAGTTTGGACTTGGACTCCTTGTAAATCGCTCTGGCCATGATAAACAATCTGGGATTGAGCTGCCGGGCGGTCAGCACCAGAAACACGTTATCCACATCGGTTCCCAGAACGGCAATCAACCCCTTGGCGCGTTCGATCCCCGCGTTGTGAAGAATTACCTCGTCGGCCGTGTCTCCGGACAGGTATAACACTTTGTCTTCTTCCATGATCGGTATCAGATCCGGATTTTTCTCGATCACCACCAATTCGATGGGTTTTTGACGAAGATTCATGCACAATACTCTTCCGATGCGGCCA
>CAYQKZ010000363.1:3123-3464 GCA_964418135.1 uncultured Desulfobacterales bacterium | reverse complement strand
CTTGAGGAGAGACACTTTCTCTTCGAGCGATTGACGTAAGGCCTGCTCCGCTATATCAGGATGCTGTAGCCCGTGCGCTGACAATGGCACGGGCCGTGACCGCAGTGACTACGAACATACCCCCGATCAAAGCCTGTTTGCCGGGGATTTCTCCGATGACCAGAAACACCCACAGCGGGTTCAAGATGGGTTCGAGGGTTAAAATCAACGTGGATTCAAGGGCTTGAATCCGCTTGATCGCAATCGAATAGAGGACAAAAGACAGCCCGATCTGGAATATGCCTAAATAAGCGATAATTCCAATATGTTGGAATGAAAAACTTTCTTGAAGCAGTGATGGG
>CAYQKZ010000363.1:0-3113 GCA_964418135.1 uncultured Desulfobacterales bacterium | reverse complement strand
GGAGCCGATCAGATTTCCAAGCAGGATGGTGTTTGCCGGCGTGCCGTCTTTTTGCTTTCGCATACAAAGCATCATGACTGCCATGGACATGCCGCTGACAATGGCCAGCAGGTTTCCGGACAAACCGTTGAAATTCAGATCATCGCCGAAGAAAAGAAACAGTCCGGTAAAGATAACGGCCAGCGATATCCAGTCGGCCTGCTCGGGTCGTTCGTTCAGAAACCAGTACCCGAACAGAATGATGTAAATCGGAACTGTGTATTGCAGGAAGATAGCGTTTGCCGCGGTTGTCAGTTTGGTGGCCATGATAAAAAAAAGCTGGGTTCCCACATAGCCCACGGCGCCGACCGCCTGAAGCCCTGTCCATCGAAACCGGGTGGGGCAGCGCAGATAAATCCAGAAAACCATGGTGGAAAGTATGCTGCGACCGCTCAGAATCGATAGGGGTTGCCATGAAATGATTTTGATCAGCAGGCCGCTGCTGCTCCAGAGAATGGCGGCGAGAACCAGAAAAAATATCGCCTGACGACGGGTTGCGGATGCGCTCATCTTTAATCTTACCCTTTGATGGGATGGACGGTGGCATTGCGGGTTTCGAAGAAACTGTCGGGCAGAAACAAGCGGAGCAGTCGATATTCGTTGGGAAGAATGGGGCGCCAGGATATCAGGTAGTGGGTTTCTTGTCCGGATTCGAGATCGGGTGTAAACTGGGCCACTTCCAGAGAGTCGGAATGGTTCCAGCGCCCTTCGATCCACAGAACATTGTGTCGGGTCAGATTGAAATCCCGGAATATCCGTCGGCCCATGGTATCGGCGACACTTGTTTTCATCGGGCCGGGAGTGGTTTCCATGGCCACGACCACATAGCGTTTCATGTGGACGACATTGGGCTCGGACAGGGAAAGATCGATGACTTTCAGGTCGCAGGACATCTCCCATTTTTTTCGAAAAGTACGGGATGACTCGGTCATGGGGGCCTTCCACCGGTAAGTTCCATCAAAAATGATCATGGGGATTTCCTGATAAGGCAATTTACAGCACTGCATTGTTTATTGAAAATATTGTTTCAAGATAATGGCTTTGGGAAGGCAACAGGGAGAGGGATCACACTTTTCCCGTACATTCCCGATCGATAATCTGCCCAATATCTTTATCTTGAAAGCGATTGTCGTTCGTGATTATGTATCATACCGTGTTCCTGTAGAAAAGCAAAAACATCCTTCCAGAAAAGATGCCAGTCGGGTGGACAATCGTTGTGGCCACAATTATAGGCTATGAGACGGACATTTCGGGAAACGGATGCCAGTGCAGTGGCATGGGCGAATGGAATAAGTTCGTCTTGCTTTCCGTGAAGAATCAGGACGGGTCCGGGGTATTCCTTTAACAGTCCGATATTGTCCATGGGGTCCCGGATCATGAAAGGAAAAAGCCCATAACGTGGGGCAAAAGAGCGAATACTCGTAAACGAGGAAAGCAAAATCAGCCCGGCAGAGGGCCGTTCTTTGGCCAGACTGCAAATGGTACCACCCCCGATGGAGCGACCGAAGAAAATGATCCGGGAAGGATCTACCGTTTTTCTGGCAATCAGGTGATCGTATGCCGCCGTAAAAGCGCGGGTGATGCTTTTTTCCGATGGTCTTCCCGGGGTGCGGCCATAGCCGGGATATTCCACCAGCAGCAGATGTATGCCGTTTTTGGATAACGGCTTCAAATATTCCGGCCAGAAGTCGATCAGCTCGGCATTACCGTGTGCAAATATAACGGCAGGGCAGGGGCCGGAAAACGATGAATCCGCCGGGATGAACCAGGCTTCTGCCATGTCGTCGCCGGTTTGGATCGACAGAACTTCGGCCCCTTCGGGCCGGATCGCATCGGAATAAGGAGGAATGACACTGCGGGGAAAGATCAGGGACCTCTGGACGAAAAACACCATACATGAATACGCCAGGTAAGCGATGACAATTGTCAGAAGGATTCGGAACATCGGGCGCATCGTTGCTTACTTTACGCCCTCTCCCGGGAGAGAGAGGGTTGGGGTGAGGGTTCATAGAATATTTTCTATACCGTTTACAGTTGACGGTGAACGGTAAACGTTTGAAAATCTATTGCGCCCGTCTCCGCCGGTTTTCCGAAGATGATGGATGGCCGCTCCGGGTATGGTTCCCCGTGGATCCATAACTTCTGGAAGACCCAGATGAAGCCGATGGCCGGGAGTTGTTTCCGGTACGTGCGGGGGGGCTTTCGGAAGGGGACTTGGCTTTTCGCGCTGCGTTGGCTTTTGCCCGGGTCCTTTCTTCGGCCTTGCGTTCACGGATGGCAGCGATGCGTTCGGCAAGCGGGATTTCCAACGATTCTGATGTCTTGACATGGTAATTGAAACCGGTCAGAGTACGGGTTGGCAGCCGTTTGGCAACCGCCCGTTCGATGGCCCGCAGTTCGGACTGCTCCTCCGGAGAGACGAATGTGAATGCCTCCCCGGTAGCGCCGGCACGGGCGGTGCGTCCGACCCGGTGGATGTAGTCTTCGGGAATGTGGGGAACATCGAAGTTGACAACATGAGACAATGCCTCGATGTCGATGCCGCGGGCTGCCACATCGGTGGCGACCAGAACCCGGTAACGGCCGTTCTTGAAATTGGACATGGCCTGCGTGCGCTGCGCCTGGCTGCGGTTGCCGTGGACGCGGTCACAGGAAACACCGTGTCGGCCCAGAAAATCTGCCAGTCGGTTGGCCCGGTGTTTGGTACGCGTAAAAACCAGTGCGTTCTGGATGCCGTCTCTTCTCAGCAATTCAAGCAGTAACGCAGATTTCAGATCCTGACGGACCGGGAAGATGGCCTGTTCAACGCCGGTGGCCGGAGCGGAAGGACGCCCGATATTCAGATTGACGGGATTTTTCAGTATTTGCCTGGACAGTTCGTGAATGGCTGGCGGCAGTGTGGCTGAGAAAAAGAGAGTCTGAGCAATGGGGGGGAGTTGTTTCATCACGCGGTGAATATCGGGAAGAAAGCCCATATCAAGCATGCGATCGGCTTCATCGATCACCAGCACTTCAATCCCTGAAAGTTTGGCATAAGGATACTTAAGGTGATCGAGCAGCCGGCCCGGACAGGC
>CAYQKZ010000362.1:0-3473 GCA_964418135.1 uncultured Desulfobacterales bacterium | reverse complement strand
GATCGGGAGGCTCTGCCCAAAATCCAGATGATGTTTGAACGGCTTCAGAAAGTTGGGGCGGGGATTCAGGTATATACCCCTCAGAATGAAACGTTCAAGTTCAAGTATGCCGGCCACAACATGATGCTGGCACTTCAATTCGATCACTTCGAAATGGATGATGTGGCAGAAATTCTACCCGGTTTGACAGAACCCCAGCAGCGGGTGCTGGATGTGGCCATGCGCTACTGGCGTACCGCAGACAAAACTGAACCGCGGGATATCAACCGGCTGCGGCATCTATTGGGCGACGGCATCGATGAATTACGCAACTGGGATGATCTCTCCGATGCGGAATCCAGAGCCCTCAACGGCCGGAGCGCAGCCGTGGCATCCATGAAACTGTCTCGCGTGCTGAATGAAGCACAAAGCTTTTATTCCGCCATCATGGAAGCGCCAACAGATATCTATCGAATGATCGGCCGACCCTCCAACATGCAGGGCAGACTGGTGATCATCGATCTGCAGGGGCTGAGCGATACGGCCAAGCAGGTGGTCTGTGCCCTGGTTTCCAGTGAAATTCTGCGGGCCGCCTCCAGCAAGACCGATTTCTTGAGACCTTGTTTTCTGGTGTATGAAGAAGGTCATAGTTTTGCACCGGCCGGCGGAAAGGCGGTCAGTCACCGCATCATCAAAAAAATTGCAGGTGAAGGCAGAAAATTCGGGGTCGGATTTGCCATTGTCAGTCAACGCCCATCCAAGCTGGATCCGGACGTGACATCCCAGTGCAACACCTTGATTACGATGCGGCTGAAAAATCCGGACGATCAGCGGTTCATAGCCAAAGCCTCGGATATGGTCAGCCAGGCAGATCTGGATGAACTCCCCAGCCTGTCGACCGGAGAAGCACTCGTCTGCGGTCGATCCATTCCAGCCCCCCTGCTGGTCAAAGTCGGGGCCAAAGCCCTGATTCACGGCGGGGAATCGCCTGATGTCCTGAGAGTCTGGGGAACATTCGATGGATGACTTGTCGGAGCATATCATAGCGGCCATGTCTTCGCTTGAATTTATCGGCCGGAACTATCCCATATTGACGGAGTGGGGCATTCGGGATCAGGATGTGCTGATACACAGTCTGGGTTGCAGCATCTGGAATTTATTGGGGCATGACCTTGGGTTTATGGCAGTTACCGAGTGCCCCATGCCGATGACGCACGGTTTGGATATTCGTACCGATTCGACCTGGTTCAGCCGCATGAAGAGAGTACCGGCAGTTCTGATTGAATTCGAACGATTTGACCGTAACAAACAGGGACAGCAGAAACTGGATGAAAAAATCCGTAATCTGGTGGAGGCTTCCATGCGATGGGAAAACAGCCCTTCTGTGTTGATCCTTTCTGCATGGAGCAAAGGCGTGGTTTCAGCTCCTGATATTCGCAACCTTCAAGAACGCTGCCGAAATGGATTCAAGACATCCACAGGCATTGATGTTGCTTTCGGGAAGAACACCACGATGTTGTTCAACCGATTCATTTTTGAAATTCAGCCGGACACAAGTCTGATATTGACTCAAACTCGGTGCATGAGGCTTTTGTGAACATCCAATCTGCACATTTTTTGCCTGGAACGAACAAACGGCTGGGTGACAAATACCTGTTGATCGAATGCCTGGGGGATGGCAGTCATGGCTGGGTCTGGCGGGCAGAGCGATTGTCCGACGGAGCGGTGGTTGCCGTAAAAATTCCCAAAGACCCCACCAAAGAGGATCGGTTGTTGTCGGAAGGTCGGGAACTGTTGAATGTTGAGCGGCATCCCAACATCGTTCAAATCACAGATATGGGCAGAATTCCACCGGCCAATGAATGGTTTTTCATCGAGATGGAATACTTTCCCAGTCAAAGTCTGGCCCAGAAGCTGGAGCAGCGAGCGCAACACTTCGGCAGCACGTTCGAACGGCTTTTCCATATTTACGAGCAGGTGATTGCAGCCGTCGGTTTTCTTTCGGAATTACCGGTGCCGATTTCGCATGGAGACATCAAACCGCACAATATATTGATTGGCGAGAGTGATCGGGTCAAACTGACGGATTTCGGTAGTTCCGCCCTGCCCGAGGAAATCTATGTCCGGATGCGCGAAAATGGGGGAACGGTGTTGTATGCGGCACCGGAATTCTCGGATAGCATCCGTCGAAAAGGCAGCTTCGAGAATTTGCTACAAGGCGATGTTTACAGTATGGGGGTGTTGTTATATCAACTGGTTACCGGGCAGCTTCCCCATGACACCCCGTCTCAGGTCCGACGGCATGCACCCTTCAAGAAACCCAGCGAAATCAACACGAATGTCCATCCGGAACTCGAACAGGCCATTCTGCGCTGTTTGAAAAAAAATCCATTGGAACGATACCAGACCGTACCGGATTTACAGACTGCATTCAATTCGGCGCGGCACAAACAACTCCGAACGCCTATTTATTCCATTCCTGCCGCACCCGCCGATTCCACCGATGATTGGTCAACGGCTGTCATTGAAGCGCTGGCTGAGAAAAAATATACGACAGCCGCAAGAATTGCCAAGAAGGAATATGCTCGGTCTTGCGACAGTGCTGCCTTGCTTCAACAATTATACGGGTTGTATCGAGCCAACCACTTGTTTGATTTCGAGAAAGTGTTCGAGCAGGAATATGCCAAAATTCCTCAGGGTGGGGATGACGCCCAGGCCATTCGCATCCTGGCGATCAAAGCATTTCTATGTCTTCGCAACACCGATCGCGCCAGGTCGCTGGTCGCTCAATCCACCTCACTGGATGGCGAGACGATAGAGCTGAACTTCCTATCGGCAAATATCCTGGGGCTGGAAGCAAATTTCGCTGCTGCCAGAGAAACTTTGGAGAAAATCAACAAAGTCTCACCCTATAAACCCAACGTACTGAATCGTCTAATCCAGGTATGCGAGCAGATGCGGGATTACCGTGCCGCTGCGGGTTATCTGCGTCATGCGTTGCGGGTTGTCAAGGATGCCCCCGATCTCGAAGAAAAACAAAAGCGTTATCAACAACTGGGGCTTTGGTGAATGGGAAATCATTCTTTCATGATACGGATGATGCGCTCATCCAGACAGGATCGCATGAAAGTATTCATCGGTGACTGATCGGCTGTTTCATAGAAAGTTAGCATCAATTGATTGAACTCCAACTGCCGCCTGGCCGGCAGATTGATGGCCGGATATCCATTGTTCAACAGCAGGCCGTTCATCATGAAACGGCCCATGCGTTTGTTGACGTCGTAGAAAAATTGACATCTCGCCATGGTTAGAAAGATGTGGATGGCCTGATCATAGATGTCCGGTATCCTCGAAGCATTTTTTGCCATGTCATCGAACAGGTCCGGCAGCCGCACCGCATCCGGCGGCATGTAATCCGTTCCCGCAATGGTCACGCCCCCGGAGCGAAATCGCCCCCATTCCAGGGATTCTTCTTTGCCGGCAATGGCATGGAG
>CAYQKZ010000361.1:0-3474 GCA_964418135.1 uncultured Desulfobacterales bacterium | reverse complement strand
CTTCGGACACGCCGATGGTGCTCCAGACATGGTCTTCATCCCTGGATTCGATAAATACGCGCACTTTGGCGGCGGTTCCCGCCCGGCCATCGATGACGCGGACTTTGAAATCGACTAATCGCATATGATCCAGGTGGGGGAAGAAATTATCCAGGGCTTTACGCAGAGCATTGTCGAGAGCACTGACCGGGCCGTTTCCTTCGGCCGCCGTTATTTCCTGTTTACCGTCCACCGATATTTTGACGGTTGCATGGGCAGAACAGGGCAGGTTCTTGTCTTTTTCAATGGTTACGCGGAATGATTCGAGATCGAACAGGGGACGGAACTGTTCAGTCAGTTTTTCAAGCAGAATCTTGAAAGATCCGTCGGCGACATCGAACTGATAGCCTTCTTGCTCCATTCGCTTGATTTCGGAGACCACTTTCTGCCGATCCGATCCATTCAGCTCAATCCCAAGTTCCCGGGCCTTGTATTCCACGTTGCTTTTTCCGGATAGGTCCGAAACCAGGACCTTGCGCTTGTTTCCGACCAGCTCCGGATCCATGTGTTCATAGGCTTTGGGCAGTTTCATAATGGCGCTGACATGCACACCGCCTTTATGGGCAAAAGCGCTCTTTCCTACAAACGGCATGTTGTTGTGCGGAATCATGTTGGCGGTTTCGCTGACGAATCGGGACAGTTTTTTCAACCGGGACAGATTCTCGGAAGAAATGCAGGGCCGATTCATTTTCAGGCATAAAATAGGGATGATGCTGGTCAGGTCTGCATTACCGCATCGTTCTCCATATCCGTTGATGGTTCCCTGAACCTGGGTCGCTCCGGCATTGACCGCGCAAATGCTGTTGGCAACGGCGAGGCCGGAGTCATTGTGTGTATGAATGCCGATGCGGACAGGGGGATGCAACGGATGGGTTTGCTGAGCGATCATCGCGTACACCTTGGCGATGATCGGATCGATTTCATAGCTCAGCGTTCCGCCATTGGTGTCGCAGAGAACAATACAGTCCGCACCGCCTTTCACAGCGGCCGCCAGGGTGGACAGTGCGTAATCCGGGTTTGCCTTGTAGCCGTCGAAAAAATGTTCGGCGTCGTAAATGACCTCACGGGAATGTTTTTTCAGATACGTTACCGAATCATGAATCATGGCCAAATTTTCTTCCAGGGTATTGCCCATGATTTTTCCGACATGAAGGTCCCAGCTTTTACCAAAAATCGTCACAACCGGGGTTCGGGCTGCTATAAGTGCTTGAATGCTGGGATCATCGCCACACGAAAAACCGGGCTTCCGGGTGGACCCGAAAGCTGCGATTTTGGTATGTTTGAAATCAACCTGCTGCGCCAGCTCGAAAAACAGCAAATCCCTTGGATTGGATCCCGGCCACCCGCCTTCGACATAGTGAATGCCGAAGTCATCCAGACGCTGGGCAATCATGATTTTTTCTTCAGCCGAAAAATTGACATCCTCCCCTTGTGTTCCGTCTCTGAGGGTGGTGTCGTAAAGATAAATCGGTTCCATACATGTCCTTTCCACGCAGCAGGGCTGGTAATCAGTGTTGTTTGTTCCGGTTTTCCGGCCTGAGCGATCGGACCGCAGCACCGGCCTGCCACATTTCCGACAGACGGATGGTTTCAAGCTCTTCATGCAGTTTTTCACGATAATTCGACGCACTGTTTCGCTCCAGGGTTCTGCGGGTCTCTTCTCCGGAGATAACACTTTCATAGAGCTGATCAAACACCGGTTTGACCGCATCCCGGAATTTCGGCGACCAGTCCAGGGCACCTCGCTGGGCGGTGGTGCTGCAATTGGCAAACATCCAGTCCATGCCGTTTTCGGCAACCAGCCGGATCAGACTCTGGGTAAGTTCTTCGACGGTTTCATTGAAGGCTTCGCTGGGGCTGTGTCCGTGCTTGCGAAGCAGTGCATACTGGGCTTCCATGACGCCGGCCAGACATCCCATGAGTACCCCGCGCTCTCCGGTCAAATCACTGTGGACTTCTTTTTCAAACGTTGTGGGGAACAGATATCCTGAACCAATGGCAATGCCCAGGGCAAGAACCCGTTCTCTGGCTCTTCCCGTATAGTCCTGATGAACGGCAAAACTGGAGTTGATGCCGCTTCCGGCCAGAAAATTGGTACGAACCGTTCTGCCGGAACCTTTGGGGGCTGCCAGAATCACATCGATAAAACCCGGGGGGATAATACCGGTCTGATCGCTGTAAACAATCCCGAAACCGTGAGAAAAATACAGGGCGTCTCCCGGATTGAGGCAGGGTTTGATCAACGGCCATGCCGCCATCTGACCGGCATCTGAAAGCAGGTACTGCACGATCGTCGCTTTTCGGGCCGCTGTTTCCAAGGGAAAAAGTGTTTCCCCGGGAACAAACCCGTCGGCTACGGCACGATTCCAGGATTCGGTTCCTTCCCGCTGACCCACAATGATCTGCAGCCCGTTGTCTTTCATATTCAGCGCCTGACCCGGCCCCTGAACGCCGTATCCCAGAATGGCGATAATTTCATTCTTCAGTACTTCTCCTGCATGATCCAGCGTAAACTCCGAAGCGGTGATCACTTCTTCCGTAACACCGCCGAAATTGATTTGTGCCATTTGATTTTCTCTCCTTGTTATATGAATATAAATATTGATCTCAATCGAACTCTGTACAATAGAAATAAATAGCTATCAGTAATCAGCCGAAGAATTCCAGTTTCATATCTGGGGGGTGGAACCAGGCATGACTCATAAGAATTTATCTTGAAAGCGATACTGTGTGATCCTGTCACCGCCTTATTTGGGTTCCCGGAACAAGGCTACGATACCTGTCCGGGCGATTTTCTTGATGCCGATGGGCTTTAATAAATTGATGATAGCCGCCAGTTTGCCCTCATCGCCGGTGACTTCGATGATATAATGCTCTATCCCTGTATCCACGACTTTGCACCGGAAAATATCCACAATCCGCAGAACTTCGGCCCGGTGTTCGGGTTTGGCCTTGACACAGATCAGGGCCATTTCTCGCTGGACGGCCTTGGACTTTTCCATGTCCCGCACCTTGATGACATTGATCAGTTTTCTGAGCTGTTTCATGATCTGTTCCAGCACCGGCGGATCGGCTCGGGTGACCAGAGTGATCCGGGATATTTCAGGATCGATGGTTTCGGCAACACACAGGCTTTCGATGTTGAAGCCTCTGCCGCCGAAAAGCCCCACAACACGGGCCAGAACGCCGGGCTGATTATCGACCAGCATGGTGACAACATGTTTTTCTTCCGTCATGTTGAAAATCCTCCATTCATACGGGGTTAAACCAGCAGCATTTCAGTGAGAGGGGCTCCGGCTGGAACCATCGGATACACACATTCCTCCCGATCCACCCAGAAATCCATGATGGCAGCCTGCGGTGAGGACAGGCCCTGCGTCAGAACCGACTCGACTTGCTCCGGGTGGGTCGCTCGGAGGCCCAGGGCACCGTAAG
>CAYQKZ010000360.1:3149-3492 GCA_964418135.1 uncultured Desulfobacterales bacterium | reverse complement strand
GAGAAACGCCAGTTGATCCATCAATTCAAAAGTGACGGGGTCATCATGGGTATGCATAATACAGATCCCTCCATCTACAGTTTTGCCAGGTCATGTTTCAATTACGCATTGGACCAGAAGGAAGACCTCTGGTTTGCTACCAAAGACACCATATCCAAAATCTATGACCACCGGTTCAAAGATATCTTTCAGGAAGTCTACGATGCTGAGTTTACAGAAAAATTTGAAAGGACCGGCATTCAATATTTCTACACCCTGATCGACGATGCTGTGGCAAGAATAATGAAATGCGACGGCGGTCTCATCTGGGCATGCAAGAACTATGACGGAGATGTCATGTCCG
>CAYQKZ010000360.1:2767-3139 GCA_964418135.1 uncultured Desulfobacterales bacterium | reverse complement strand
GACATGGTCGCCTCTGCATGCGGAAGCCTTGCAATGATGTCATCGGTGCTGGTTTCTCCTCAGGGAGTCTATGAATACGAAGCGGCACACGGCACAGTGACAAGACATTATTACAAGTATCTCAAAGGAGAGACTACTTCGACGAATCCGATAGCGACCATTTTCGCCTGGACCGGAGCACTGCGCAAGAGAGGCGAGCAAGACCAGCTGCCGCAGCTTGTCCTTTACGCGGACCGCATGGATGCGGCATCGCTCGAAACCATCGAACAGGGTTCGGTCACAGGCGATCTGAAGAGTCTTTGCAGCCTCGAAAAGGTGACGGTATTGTCAACCGGGGATTTTTTAAAGGCGATTGCAAAAAATTATGAAGCA
>CAYQKZ010000360.1:2317-2757 GCA_964418135.1 uncultured Desulfobacterales bacterium | reverse complement strand
CAAGCCGGAAATATAGGGTTAAACAGAAAGGGTCACCGCAATGTCATTATTTGAAGATTGGAAAAATAAATTTCAAGACGACGAAAACAAACAGGAATACACCGAATTCATAAAGAAATATTACAGCATGGAAGAGGAATCTTACAGGACAATACTGGAGTCTTATCCTATGGTTTTGTCCGGAAAAGCGTCTGATTTGGCAAAAACTCTTGGGTTTGCCGGGGAGGCGACCATATTCATGGGATTTCTGGATGGAATCAACGAAAGTCTGAAAACCGTTCTGGATCTGGAACCAATGACAATGGAATCCGATATCGTACTTGATATCGATTACGAGAAACTGTATTGGAACATGCACGAGGCGAAAGCGGACTGGCTTTTCAATCTGAAGGAATGGAACAATGTCATCGAAGAAACCAGACGAAACGAAATTGCCAAGC
>CAYQKZ010000360.1:842-2307 GCA_964418135.1 uncultured Desulfobacterales bacterium | reverse complement strand
GCATATCCAAAATCGTTCATAACGAAAAAATCGGGAGAAATGACGCATGTCCTTGCGGAAGCGGTAAGAAATACAAAAATTGCTGTATCAACAAAGCCTGAAATACCGATTGCTTTATGGATTTCATTGTCGGAAAGGATGATAAAGATGGAAAGCACGATTCTAACGAACAGGGAACTTTACCGGAACAAAGAGAAATATGAGAATCAGGTTGTCCACCTTGCCGGTTGGATCCGGAATTCAAGAGACCAGAAACAGTTCGCTTTTATCGATTTCAACGATGGAACGTTCTTTAAAAGTGTCCAGATCATAGTAGAGCAAAGCGAAGTTGGCAACTACGACGAGATCGTCCATTTCGGAAACGGATCCGCGATCCTTGTCACCGGTGTCCTTGTTTTGACGCCATCCGGCAAACAGCCATTCGAAATCCGTGCGTCATCCATCATCCTCGAGGGAGCCTGCCCGCCGGAGTATCCACTCCAGCCTAAACGGCATACCGTCGAATTCCTGCGCACGATCGCCCATTTACGACCGAGAACCAATCTGTATTCGGCCGTTTTCAGGGTGCGCTCCGTCGCGGCATATGCGGTCCATCGTTTCTTCCAGGAGCGGAATTTCGTCTATGTACATACACCGATCATTTCAGCCAGCGACGCAGAAGGAGCCGGAGAAATGTTCCGAGTTACAACGCTTGATATGAATAATCCGCCCAGAAACGAATCCAATGAACCTGATTTTAAAGAAGATTTTTTTGGAAAATCCGCAAATCTCACCGTCAGCGGTCAGTTGAACGGAGAGACATATGCCATGGCATTCAACAAAATCTATACGTTCGGACCCACTTTCAGAGCTGAGAAATCAAACACTGCAAGACATGCAGCGGAATTCTGGATGATCGAGCCCGAAATCGCCTTCGCGGACCTGAAAGATGATATGAATCTGGCTGAAGACATGCTTAAATACATCATCCAATATGTGATTGACGAATGTCCGGAGGAAATGGAATTTTTCAATTCCTTTGTCGACAAAGGACTGCTGGATCGTCTCAAAAATATCATTTCAAGCAGTTTCGGCGTGATGACATATGATGAAGCCATCGTCGAGTTGGCAAAAGTCAAGGATAAGTTTGAATATCCTGTGGAATGGGGCGCGGATCTTCAGACAGAGCACGAAAGATATATCACGGAACAGTTATTTAAGAAACCGGTCTTCATCACAAATTATCCGAAAGAAATCAAGGCTTTCTATATGAAATTGAACCCGGACGGCAAAACAGTGGCTGCCATGGATTGCCTTGTACCCGGAATCGGGGAGATCATCGGCGGAAGCCAGAGGGAAGAGAATTACGAAAAACTGTCGAAACGCATGGAAGTTCTGGGCTTGAATCCGCAGGATTACTGGTGGTATCTCGATCTAAGGCGTTATGGCGGTACGCGTCACGCAGGATTCGGGCTCGGGTTTGAGC
>CAYQKZ010000360.1:483-832 GCA_964418135.1 uncultured Desulfobacterales bacterium | reverse complement strand
CGGATGATCATGTATCTTACCGGTGTCTCCAATATACGGGATGTCATTCCCTATCCAAGGACGACCGGCAGCGCGGATTTCTGATTAAATAGAGTAAAAGATGGAATACCAGTCGGATGATCATGACATGAATTGGAAAAACAACATTTCAATATACAATTCATGGAGGATCATTTGAGTAAAAAATATCAAAAACCTACCGATTCATCAATCCGGATGAAGGAACTTCCCTTTATGGACCAGCCTTACGAGAAACTGGAAAGGGACGGGGAACATACATTAACCGATTCGGAACTGCTTGCCATCCTGTTGAAAACAGGAACCAAAGGTACTTCAGCAATCACAACCG
>CAYQKZ010000360.1:0-473 GCA_964418135.1 uncultured Desulfobacterales bacterium | reverse complement strand
AGCATTGGACCATCAAAAGCAGGGGATTTCCTTCCTGTGCCGGATTCCGATGGAGGATCTGAAATCGATTCCGGGAGTCGGTCGTATCAAAGCCATCCTGATCAAGGCGTCTGTCGAGCTTGGCCGAAGAATCGCCCGGACAGGTGTATCCTGCGATGAAACAATCATCCGGACACCGGAAGATGTCGCCTTGCTGGTACAGGAAGAGATGCAGCAGTTAAGCACCGAAGAACTGCGGATTGTTCTTCTGGACAACAAGAATGCACTGATAAGGATCGTGAAAAGTGCTGGCGGAAGTGTTAATTCGACACTGTTCGCTCCTCGTGACATTTTCAAAGATGCGATGAAATACAATGCTGCATCCATTATTCTGGTTCACAACCATCCAAGCGGGGATCCCACCCCTTCCCGGAATGATTTCAAGACCACCCTGTCCTTGTCCAACATTGGTAAAGACCTTGATATTCCTATCA
>CAYQKZ010000359.1:0-3521 GCA_964418135.1 uncultured Desulfobacterales bacterium | reverse complement strand
CAGTACCCATTATTCCCGGCATTTTCGGCCTTTATCATCAATTCGCCCATTTTTTTTTTTTTTTTTAATTGTGTAACCTTCTGCCGCCGCAATCGTTACAGATACAAAAGCACGCTGACAATCATTTCAGTAACGTTCGTTCAACCAACATTCACTCAGGAAAAGGAAATGTAAAATGAAAAAATTCAATACAGTTTTGGCAGTATGTCTGGCAGCGGGATGGGTCATGTCTGTAACAGCGGATTCAGCGGTTGCATCCGGTATCATTTCAGGAAAAGACACGGTGATTTATGGTAAGGGAAACGGACCGGGCAACGGCACAGGCAACGGTGGCAGCGGCCCCAAAGACGGAACCGGAAACGGCAAAAAATCAGGCACCTGCACGAATCTTATCCCGGATACATCACATGATGGAATTCTGATTTCAGGGAAAGGAAACGGTCCAGGTAACGGCACGGGCAACGGCAGCAAGTCTGGCACCTGCACGAAACTGATTATGGATGTTCCGTCGGAAGACAGTGTTTATTTGTAAATATTATATTTCTCCCCTACAGACCTCCCCCGCTGGGGGAGGATGCGAATGATTGCCTCTTAGTTCTGAACGCCAATATATACATCATCTTTGAAATGAAAGGAAAAACGAAATGAAACATTCGCTGAAGATCGATTCTGGAAAATGGCTTGTCATTGGAACCCTCATTCTACTGATGACTATCACCTCGATCGGCAACGTGTCGGCGGCTACTTTGACCGATGCCGATGCGGCATCACTCAAATTCATGCGTGAAGAAGAGAAACTGGCAAGAGATGTTTACTCAGCTCTTTATGAAAAATGGAAATTACCCCTGTTCAGCAACATCGCCAAAAGTGAACAGACGCACATGAACGCTATCAAGACACTGCTCGATCGATATAACATACCGGATTCGGCATCTTCGGAAGCTGGTAAATTCAATGATCCGTCGCTTGCCGCTTTATATACAGATCTCATTGAGAAAGGCAATCTTTCACTCATCAATGCACTCGAGGTCGGAGAGACTATCGAGGAGGCGGATATCGACGATCTGGTCAATGAAATAAATTCGACCGGTCTCAGGGATATCAAGAGAGTCTACAGCAACCTGATGCAGGGTTCATTGAGTCACCTGAAAGCATTCGTCTCCAACCTGGCGTTGCTGGGAGTCGTCTTCGAATAATACACTTGGCATCACGGCGTCATCTGCCAGCACTTTGACATTTAGATCCCGTCGTATTACACAGAAACAAGACTTTCCGGTGCGTACCAATCAACTTCATTATTTCTTCATCATCAGTCAGGCTGAACATCGTCTTATGGAAGACATAGAAACTTTCTACCGCGCCGGAAAGGACAAATTGTTCGGCTACCTGGTCCGCATGACGGCCGATCGGGAATTGTCAGCAGATGTGATGCAGGAATCGTTTGTCCGGTATATCGAGCATTACGGTTCCGGACCCTGCCAATATTCATTGCTCTACCGCATCGCCCGAAATGCATTGAACGATCATTTCCGCCGGAACAAGCGATACATTTACTCAGAAGACGAAGTTGCCGACAATTGCCCAACCACCGAAGAAACCATCGCATCCCGTGATGCGTTCGAACAACTGGTAAAGGCCATGCAGAAGCTCAAACCCGATGATCGGGAGATTCTTTCCCTGGCTACCGGAGACGGTAACCTCAGCTATCAGCAGATCGGTGAAATCACCGGAAACAGCGAAGCCAACATCAAAGTCAAAATTCACCGGGCCAGGGTGAAGCTTCGGGAAATCCTGAAGAAAGGAGGGGTATGAAAGAAGAACTGATCAGTCTGTTTATCGACGATGAAATGAACCTTGATGAAAAAACGGTTTTTGTGGAAACCATTCATGCCGATCCGACCTTTACCGAAGAAACGCTGAACCTCTTGAGACAGGAAAAGCTGCTGACCATTCCCCAGTCGATCAATCGTCCGATGCCGCAGCCCGCGCTGCATGCGTTTTCATTCAAACGATTTCTGACATTCCACTGGCCCTATAAATCATTGGCCGCCGGACTGGTAACCGCCATGCTCGTTTTTTTCATCATGGGTCCGGAACCGAAATCACAGAATTCGACACACCGGTTTGTGATTTTCGAACCGGGTGTGGAACGCGCTGAAATCGCCGGCAGTTTTTCCCGATGGAAACCGCTTCCCATGAAATCCACCGGCCGGAACGGTTACTGGGAAGTGACGATCGAGCTGGCTCCGGGTGAATACGAATACAGTTATTTTCTGGACGGCAAAAAGTCCATTGCCGATCCGACCGTGCCATTCAGGGAAGAAGATGATTTCGGCAGCAGCAATTCCATCATCCGCATCGGCATATGAACCGCATTCGAATCTGGATCATGCTGGCGGTTACCGCTGGAACCACCTGTGGATGCCATTCGCTGCCGATTTTGCCGCAGGATCACGACAACCGCTTCGCCCTGTATCTTCCGGAAGCAACAGAAGTACTCATGTTGTCTTCGCTGAACCAATACAAACCGGTTTCCATGAAAAAAACCATTTCCGGAGAGTGGGAAATTCATCTGCCGAAAGATATAGCTTTCGATTATTTTTATCAAGTTGACGGCATTCCCTATACACCGGAATGCCGGCTCCAGCAGACGGATGATTGGGGGGGCCGGCAGTGCATCTACAGTCCAGGAATTCAGGAACCATGAACGATACCGATACGACAATACCAATCTGGACGGTTACAGCCATTATCCTGATGGCTTTTTTCTTGACGACTACCGGTGTGTTCGCCGCCGAAGCCGATCTGAGTACCATTCCGGAATCGATCCGGCCGGAGGCGGCCCGGTTGACCGAAAACGGCATTCGGTCAGCGGATGTGCAGAGACTGACAACTCAATTTCAGGAACTTCAGGCAGATCCGAAAACGATTCTTGGCGCCTACCAGGTGCTGCTGGAAACCGTAAAGGAAGGGCTGCCGCCTGAATCCGTTTTGAACAAGGCTTTTGAAGGAACCGCCAAGCGCGTTCCCCCCGAAATGATTGTCACTGCCATGCAGAAAGTTCTGGATCGATATCAAACTGCCTATCGACAGGTAAAAAACGTGTTGAATGTCCCCAGGAATCGGGTTCAATCATTGGGAAATCTGGCGGCTGAAGGCATGGCGGCAGGACTCAAACCCGAATCCCTGAACGCCGTCCTGAACGCACTCGATCAGCGGGGAAAAACCATGCGGGACGATGCCGCACAAAATCTCATCGAAGCGACCCTTCTGACCGCCAGAGATATGAGCCGAACAGGAACACCCCATCAGGTGGTGGCCGAAACACTTTGCGATGCCCTGAAAACCGGCATGGATGCAAACGCCATGATGCAACTTCATGACAGCATCATGAACAAAGACGCGCATGCCGGTGGTCATACGGGCAGTCGTTCCGGAAGTTCTCCAGGTTCCGGCCGTTCCGGAAATTCCGGCAGCCCAGGCGGCGGGAGTGGCGGCAGTGGTGGCGGCGGCGGTGGTGG
>CAYQKZ010000358.1:0-3527 GCA_964418135.1 uncultured Desulfobacterales bacterium | reverse complement strand
ATCAGCGGAATGGAGGCCAGGTGGCAGGGGCTGAAGAGCACGCTGATCACTCCCCATACGAAACATCCTACCAGCGCCAGGGAAGCGCCGCCCGTCATCCACTGGTTTACGGTCATAAAAAAAGTTTCGATCATCATGTCTCCCGATGTCCGGCTATTTCACACCCATTTTGGTAAGCTGCTTGACAATATCTTCTTCGCTCATAAACCCTTCATGACGGTAAACTTCCTTGGCGTCCGTATCGAAGAAAATCTGGGTGGGAATGGCGCGAATGCCGAATTTCATGGCCGGTTCCCGATTTTCCCAGACATCATAGAAATGAATGACGGCTCTTCCCTGGTAGTCTTTTTCCACTTTTTCCATGATGGGCGCCATCATTTTGCACGGAACACATTTTTTGGCGCCCAGATCCACCATCGTGACCATCCCCTTGGCCGGAATTTCCCTGGTTTCCGCTGCCTGTGCAGCCGTTGCCGTCATGAAAGATATAACCGGAACATACAGATAACTGAAAAGAAAAATGACCAGCCCTGCCATAAAGAAAGAGCCAGCCAGTGTCTTCTTGTAAAAGTTTTTCATTGAATTTCCTTTTATTTTACGGCAGCCAGCCATTTCTTGATTTCATCTTTTTTGGGAATCTTGCCAACACTCCTGACCTCGCCGTCAATGACTACAGCGGGGGTTCCGAACACGCCAAAGCCGGCGATTTTCATCATATCCGTCACCTTCTCAACATCGACGGATAAGCCGGCTTCAGCGACAGCTTCTTTGACCACTTTTTCAGTCTGCTGGCATTTTGGGCAGCCAGGACCCAGCACTTTAATTTCCATCATGAACTCCTTTCAGATAATTTGTTTCTTTCGTTCCGAACATCCGGTAGTTTTTTTCACAACAGCCCTGATCTGATCGCTCACCCTGTGGTAACGACCCAAGGCTTTTTCCTCTTCCGTCCATATATCTGCCAACCTGCCATGATTAGATCAGCAGGTTGAATAGATAACCGACGATCATAATGCCTGTTCCCACAACACCGACAAATGTGGCAATCAGCGTGGGTTTCAACACCTTTCTGAGAATGACCATTTCCGGCAGCGACAAAGCGATCACCGACATCATGAACGCCAGAACCGTACCCAGAGCTGCGCCTTTTTCAATCAAGGCGTGAACCACAGGGATGATGCCTGCTGCGTTGGAATACATGGGAATGCCGATCACAACCGCCACGGGAACCGACCACCAGGCACCTTTTCCCATGATGGAAGCCATGAAGCCTTCTGGCACGTATCCATGAATTCCAGCGCCAACGGCAATACCGGCCACAACATAGATCCAGACCTTGGCAACGATGTCTTTGACGGCATCCAGTCCATATTGAATCCGGTTTGCCCATGTAAGCGTTTCCTCTTCCATGTCGTTGCCACCTGCTTTGATTTGGAGTACCCAATCTTCCAGGTATTTCTCCATATGAAGTTTTCCGATGATCCATCCAGCGATCATGGCGATCAATAGCCCGGTGCCCAGATAAATAGCGGCGACTTTCCAGCCGAAAAGGCCATAGAGCAGCACCAGAGCAATTTCATTGACCATCGGGGCGGAGATCAAAAAAGAAAAGGTGACACCGAGGGGAACACCGGTGGTGACGAACCCGATAAACAGGGGGACAGCCGAACAGGAACAAAATGGGGTTACGATTCCAAGAATAGCAGCCAGTATGTTTCCAACGGATTCCCGTTTTCCGGCCAGAATGGATCGGGTTCTTTCCGGGGTGAAAAAAGAACGAACGATTCCAACGCAAAAAACCACCAGGGTCAGCAGCATCAGAACTTTCGGCGTATCATAGATAAAAAATTCAATGGCGCTGCCCAGGTGGGTTCCTTTCGGCAGCCGGAATACGGAATATGTCATCAATCGGGAGAAATCGGCCAGTTCTTGATAAATGAAACCCCATAAGATCAGTAAAGGAATGATGTACAGGACATAGCGAAGCGTCGGGTTTTTTTTCTTCGAATCACGGTTCGTCTCAGGGATTTCCGGCATCGCTGCACAGCAGGGTTGAGGCGTAAAATCTTTCATATTGTTTCCTTATTCGTTACAGATATCTTCCCTGTGGATTTCAGGGAGCTTCTTGACCATCCGGGTAATTTCCGGATCATCATCGAGCCAGTGTTTAAGCCCTCCCAGCAACAAAGCTGCATAGGGGCTGCCTGATCCGTCCGCAAGATTATAATTGACCCACAGTCCGCATTTCTGACTGACAGCAAGGCCGGCGTCTTCCAAAATTTTCAATTGTCTGGATGCGGTCGGCTGAGGAACATCCAGCGCCTTTTGAATTTCACAAACGCACATCGGTTTATGCTGAAGCATTTTGATGATCTTCAGCCGGCTGCGATCTGAAAGGGCTTTCATGACTTTGACAAATTGATCCATGATGGTCTCCATATTCATTTTTTTGAATATAATTATTTCAATATTCCTTGTCAAGAAAGATATTGATGATCAATATAAAAATTATTGTGAATATTATCAAGCTTGCGAAAGTGGATTATATTCCGTTGAAATGACGAATAAATAAAAAGCCATAGCTTATAGACCTATGCGGTTCGAATCTCAACATGCGGGAACAAAGTGGTTTTCAATTAAGGATATGGATCAAATCGACAAGAAAGGTTTTATCGACAGCTCCACGCGATTCAATTTCGTAAAAAACGCTGTCGTTCTGATTCAATCCACGGATTCAGCTTTACAGATCCACGGGTTTCATGAGTTATTGAAACCTGATATCCAAATGATTTCGATCGGCAATCCGCACACCGTTCTTGCGGGCAAATACGCCCAGGAAGTCTTCACATATTACAAGATGTGGGAAGGTCTTGGCAAAAAGCTGGTACTTGCGGAAAATGTCCGGCAGGTTCTGGATTATGTAGGGATTCTGGCGGGTGTCATTCTGTCTTTTGCCCGCGCCGTCGGTGAATTCGGTGCAACGATCATGGTTGCAGGAAACATTCCCGGCAAGACCAGCACCATGCCGCTTGCCATTTATACCAGTGCCGCTGGCGGAGACTGGTCGAAAGCCAACCTGATGGTCATCTCACTGACCGCACTATCCGCAATCGCCCTGTATCTGGCGAACAAATTCACCTGCGGCGGCTGACTGTATAGAACCCATTCCACCATCGAACCGGTCCATCATGGCAATGGCGTCGATATCGTCGATGCCGCAGTTTCCGCCATGGGCCCAGACGGTTTCATATTCCGGCTGTCTGGTGAGAAAATTGCCGGCTTTATCCAGAAAAATCCCTGAGCATGAGTACATTCAAGAGACAGAAAAACTTTCGACTGGCCGCCGACCACTTTATCCAGATTTTCATGCAGGACGATCTTTCCATTTATTTCTACCTTCTCGACATCCTGCATCAGAGACTGTTTCTGCGCTTGATGAAAAACATGCAACAGTTCCCGGCTGTCGATCCATATCCCTTTTACCAGCAGCACAATACCCTGTTCTTCAGCAACCTGGTTGAAGAGTT
>CAYQKZ010000357.1:1262-3528 GCA_964418135.1 uncultured Desulfobacterales bacterium | reverse complement strand
CGAGATTGAGTTTGTCCAGTTTATTGACGCCGACTGCGAACTATTCCCCACCTGGATGACTTTCGCAATCAATGCCATAACAGACAATCCGGATATCGCCGTTGTTGCGGGTTTGCTTAGAGAACGTAATGCCGAAGCATCAATCTACAATCGGCTTGGCGATCTGGAGTGGAACGCCGCCAATGCAGGTGAGGTGGATTCTGTCGGCGGCATATGCCTGGTACGACGCAAAGCTTTTGATAATGTCGGCGGCTTCGATCCTACAATAGCTGCAGGCGAAGAACCGGAGTTGTGCGCGCGACTGATATCACAAGGCTGGCGAATCCTGCGTTTTGACCATGAAATGGCCACCCATGATTTGGCCATGACACGATTTTCCCAGTGGTGGAAACGCATGGGCCGCGCCGGTTACGGCAGTGCGGACGTGGCCAAACGTTTCAATGTGGCCCGATTCGCCGTTAATAATCGAAGAGTGCTGGCATGGACAATCTGGTTGGCCGCAGTTTTCGCACTTGCCTTGATTTCTGCAACTACCGCTTCCAGACCAGCAGGCATAGCAGTTGCATTTCTGCTCGGAATACTACCGGCGCGAATTGTGCGAATAGCCGTTCGAACACGGCTTAAAGGGCACCCGTGGAAAACCGCAACTGCATATGCCTGCTTCATGACTATTTCCTTTCTGCCGCAGGTAATGGGTCAGACCCAGTACTTGATAGACCGGCTTCGCAGAAAATCCAATCGTCTTATTGAATATAAGACTCCGCCCGGACTCAAAGAACCGCACCGGAATGAGCGGAAACAAGCAGTTCGTGCGGGTACAACATGAACGAAGATACTGATTGGAAAGCCGATCTTGCAAGGTATCCGAAACGTCCGTTTTTGCGGGAGCAATCGATCTGGGCGATATGGGCATACCGATCGGGACGTCGCATTCTGCAGTGGCAGGACGGGCCGGGCAAATCGGTGGCACTGAAAGTATTCTGGCTGTACTATCGCCTTGTTGAAACCCTCACGGGAATTACACTGCCGATAACTGCATCTATCGGACCCGGCCTTAGAATATGGCACTTCGGAAACGTAATCGTGCATCCTGAAGCGGTAATTGGAAAAAACTGTACACTCCGGCAGGGTGTGACCATAGGCAATCGTCACACTGATGGCCCGCCTCCAAAGATTGGTGATAATGTCGAATTCGGTGCCTACGCGCAGGTACTTGGCGGAATTTCTGTCGGCGACAATTGCCGTATCGGTGCAATGTCGCTTGTCTTGATCGACTTGCCGCCGGGCACTACCGCAGTTGGCGTCCCGGCGAAGATCATAAAGTCAGAAAATCAATAGGAACAACACCTCCAGGGCGCCCCGTCGGTTCCTGCCGGACATTCGGAGTTCAGATGCGCATTGCAATTATCGGCTGTGGTTACGTTGCAAATTTTTACCTGAAAACCATTTCCCTTTATCCGGAATTGCAGCTTGTGGGGGTCATGGACCGGGACTCGGAAAGAGCCGCCAAATTTGCCGATTACTACAAAGTTCCCCGATACGATTCCATTGATGATCTGCTCCAGGACAAAAAAGTCCAGCTTGTCGTAAACCTGACCAACCCACGCAGTCATTTCCCGGTTTCAAAAGCCTGCATTGAAGCAGGCAAGCACGTTTATTCGGAGAAACCACTCGCGCTATCGATTGAAGACGCAAAGTGTCTGGTCGATCTTGCAGAGAAAAATGGGGTACGCATCGCATCCGCGCCATCACGCATTCTGGCCGAAACAGCGCAGACCATGTGGAAGGCGCTGCGCGAAAATGCCATTGGAACCCCTTATCTGGTGTACGCCGAGATGGATGATGGATTGCTCCACCATATGCCCTACAGGAAGTGGGTCAATGAACTGGGGACGCCCTGGCCCTATAAAGATGAGTTCGAAACCGGATGCACGCTGGAGCACGCGGGATATGTAGTTTCGCTATTGACCGCCTTTTTTGGCACAGTCGAGCAGGTAACCGCGTTTGCATCCATTCAAATCAACGATAAGGAATTGGATACACCTATTGAAGTTTCCTCCCCAGACTTTTCATTGGCATGCCTACAGTTTTCCTCTGGGATGGTAGCAAGATTGACCTGCAGCATAATCGCCCCAACAGATCACTCAATTCGAATATTTGGTAGTGACGGAACCCTTTGCACTGATGACATCTGGAAACCACGCTCTCCTGTATATGTAAAACGGTCAATACAGATACGTAGTCGTACTATCCCACTATCCTGGAG
>CAYQKZ010000357.1:0-1252 GCA_964418135.1 uncultured Desulfobacterales bacterium | reverse complement strand
AAAGCAGATACCTCTGGTAGGCCCCTCTAGACATATTGTTAAAGGACAGCTACGTTTACTAAAGGGAAAGAAAGTGGATTATTGCCTCGGCATCGCCGAAATGGCGGACTCCATCAGGAATAACCGTCCTTGCCGATTGTCTGCGGAATACTGTCTTCATCATGATGAGGTAGTGCTTGCGATTCATAACGCGATCACACAGGGCGGGGTTTATAAAGTAACCACATCATTTAGCCCAATGGATCCGATGCCTTGGGCAAAGTTGTAGCGTTACCGATTCATCCTTCAACTCCATTTTTAAAGTCTAAGAACCAATGACTAAAGCGCCCCCATCAAGAATGGTCATAATGGGTTATAAAACTTAAAAACTCATCGAAAACCATTATGAAAGTTCTTGTAACCGGTGCCGCAGGCTTTTTGGGGCGACACGTTGTCACTCAGCTGTTAGATAAGCATCACGAAGTTCACGCGATTGTTCGAGCAAATCCAGCCCCCCCTCCAAAGGAATGGCAATGTCGGGTAAAAATTACAGAAGCCGACTTGGAAACCTTTGCGGGATTGAAAGAGATCCTTACAGAAATCGATGTGGTAATACATCTCGCCACTTCGATGCGCGGGCCCGTCGAAAAGCAAGTGCACTCCACCTTAGCAAGCACCGAAAATCTGCTCTGTGCATTGCAGCAATCTGGGGGAAGGATACATTTGATACTTGCGAGCAGTTGCTCTGTATATGATTGGCGCTCAACCGGCCGGGAATTGAACGAAGAAAGTCCACTGACCACTGCAACAATTGCAGATGAAGGATATTCTGCCGCGAAACTTCTGCAAGAACAGCGTGTCCGCGAATTTTCAAAAAAAAGTAAAGCAACGCTGACGGTGCTTCGACCCGGCTTTATCTACGGCCCGGGCGCCGGCGTGGTCGGCGGAGGTCCAATAAAAGTAGGGCCCGCTCTTCTTGTGCCATCGCCACTTTCAGCGTTACGACTGACTCACGTTAAAAATTGCGCAGAGGCATTTGTTTGCGCTGCAGAAGCGTGCGTTGTTGGCACATTCAACATAATTGACGATGAACAGGTGTCCGCCTGGCGCTATTCCGGAAAGCTGCTGCCATCAAGCGGCGCTAGATTCCGGATCCCCATTCCATACATGGCCGGATACGCACTTGCGTCCCTGACAAACACCCTAATCAGAAGGTCGCTTCCAAAGCTTGCGAAGAAGGTACCAAGCGCACTGATTCCAAACCAATTTCGCG
>CAYQKZ010000356.1:0-3534 GCA_964418135.1 uncultured Desulfobacterales bacterium | reverse complement strand
GAAGTCGGATTGCAGTTTTCTCAGTTTAAAGATTCCGGAAGAATGATCGTCAAGGTGGTTGAAAAAGGTACCGACAAAGTTATCCGGGAAATCCCCAGCGAAGAGTTTTTGAATCTGGTCGAAAAAATGGATCAGATGATCGGGATTCTATTCGATAAAAAAGTATAGCTTAAGACACCACGCAACCCTGTGGTGTCGCCGATCGTGTCTGATATTTCTATTGTTGTAGCGTGTGGATTCATTTTTCCTGCCTGTTTTTGTCTTGATAATGGATTGTCATCCATGATAATCCATCTTGCCTAGTGGTTTCTATTTCATTCAATAATCATAAACACGCTTGACATACGCATTGCTATCGATAACCAATAATTGTTTTTCCGTATGTTCCGTGTGTTCCATGGTAATCGTGTATATTTATGCGTTTCTGAATACGGGTAAGGATATTTGGTATATGGAACAAATCAGGGTGCTGGTTGTCGATGATGAGTTGTTTGTCGGGGAGTTGTTGAAAGAATACCTGTCCATTATCGGGTATGAAGTGGCGGCTGTTTCAAACGGTGTGGATGCCCTTTCTTCCATTCAACAGACGCCACCTCACATCGTCATTCTGGATATCCGGATGCCGGGAATGGGCGGCATGGAGGTCTTGAAATCCATCAAAGAGAAATTCAAGGGCATCGGTGTTATCATGTTGTCCGCTTATGGAGATCCGGAAACCGTCAACGAGGCGCTGCGACTGGGGGCGGATCATTATCTTCAAAAGCCCATGAACCTCAAACATCTGGTGGAAACCTTGAAATCGCTGCATCCTCCCGAGAAAGAATAGACGAGAGAACGGCATGCATCTGATCGATCTCGACAAGACAAAGCCGGGGATGACATTGGCAAAATCGGTGTCGACCCTGCAGGACCGGCTGCTGCTGAAAGCCGATGTCCGGCTGACCGCCAAGAATATTCATATCTTGAAATCATGGGGTATTTCAGAAATCTGGATTGTTGAGCCGGCCGGAGAAAATACGGCAGCCGGGATGAATCCGGAAAATGAGCTGCGGGCATCCATCGATGAAGCCCTTCGGAAAAAATTTTCCGAAACCGTTGCCGATCCCCTGATGGCAGAGATTCTACGGATTGCCGGAAATCTTCTGGAAAAACGATTGCAGAAAAAAGTCAATCAGCATGGTTCCCAATAAGTTTAAACGCATCATCAACCAGATCGACGATCTGCCAACACTTCCCCGGACCGTGCTGAAAATTACAGAGCTGGTCAACAATCCCAAATCATCGGCCAGAGATCTGTCCAGCGTCATTACCGACGATCAGGTGTTGACCGCCCGCCTGTTGAAACTCGTCAATTCTTCGTTTTATGGATTTCCCCAGAAAATCTCCACCATTACGGGGGCTATCGTATTGCTGGGTTTCGATGCCATCCGCAACCTCCTGCTGACCACCTCCGTCTTCGACATGTTTTCGACCCGATATCGGGAAAACCGGATTATCCAGGAAAGCTTCTGGGATCATTCCCTGGGGTGCGCCATCGGTGCCAAAGTCATCGGAACCTATCTGCGGTATGAAAAAGTGGAAGAGCTTTTTGTTTCCGGTCTTCTTCACGATATCGGCAAAATTGTGGAAATGCTGTTTCTGCCGGATGACTTTGCCGCAGTCCGCAATATCGTAAAAACCCGTGATATTCTGATGATTACCGCTGAAGAAGAGGTGATGGGTTTTACCCATCCGGGGGTGGGAAAGCTCCTGGCGGAGAAATGGAATCTGCCGCTGAAACTGGTGAATATTCTGGAACATCACCACCATCCGGAGCAGTCCGGACGGTTTATTCAGGATACATCGATCATACATGTTGCAGATATTCTGTGCCGGTCGATCGATCTGGGGTCCGGGGGAGACAATAAAATGCCCGCTTTGAATGCCGAAGCCTGGGCATCTTTGAAGCTGAAACCCAATGTTCTGGAGCCGATTTTACAGGAAATGGAAAGGGAGTTTCAAGATATCAACTGGGTTGTGACCGGGAAATGATGATGGCCGACAGCGATCTCAATATCGAGAACGACGAAAAAAGAATCGTTCAGATGGAAACGGGATATCAGGCCATCCTGGAATTCATCGATCAGATCGAGGAAATTTCCCAACTTCAGGATAAAATCGAAATAACGTCCAATATCAGCCAGATATGGAAAATATTTTTTTACGAACTGCAGAACTCCATCATTATGGAAGGCTGTGCGCTGTTCATGGTGGATGACCAGAGCCTTGAATTCGTCTTGAAAAGTGCTTCGCCCCCGTCGATGAGCGACGTTTTCCGAAATGAAATTGAACATCAGATTGAATGCGGCATGTTTTCCTGGATTATCAATCGCCGAAAACCCGCCCTGCTGCCGGCTCTGGTGATTAAAAACAACAAAACCGTTATTATGCTGCCCCTGGTTACGGCCAAACAGACCCTGGGTGTCGTGCTGATCGTCACGGCAATCGAAGAGAGCGCCATTACCCAGGAGAATATGAAGCTTCTGGCCATGCTGGCCAAACAATGCTCGCTGGTGATGGAAAACTCGCTGTTGTACGACAGGCTCAGAAGAGAACACGAATCGCTCCGAAAAGCACAGCGCCAGATCCTTCAAGCCGAAAAACTGGCATCCATCGGTCGATTGACGGCAGGGGCTTCGCATGAGATATTAAACCCGCTCAACATTCTTTCCGGTTATGTTCAGATGTTGGGGCTTTCCGGGAATGCAGATGAGCGAATCCCCCGCTATTTATCCGTCATGAGCGAGCAGATCGACCGTATTTCCCGCATCGTGAATGGATTGTACCTGTTTTCGCAGTCTGTCGGAGCCGATAAAGACGAGATTCAGATCAATGAGCTGGTCCGCCGGGCGTTTCAACTCTTCGAACACGAGCGCCGATATGATCATATTCAGGATGTGATGGACCTGGAAGAAAATCTTCCGCTGATTCAGGGAAATGCCGACACGTTGTCTCAGGTGATGTTCATGATGCTGTCCAATGCCAGAGATGCAATGCCGGATGGGGGGCGGTTGACGGTTTCGACCCGGAAAATTCCGTCTGAAAACACCGCCGAAGATCGGATTGAAATTCAAATTCAGGATACCGGACATGGTATATCGGAAGCGAATATCGACAGGATATTTGACCCGTTTTTTACCACCAAGGTATCCCAGAATGGTACTGGGTTGGGATTGTCCTTGTGTTACGGCATTATTCAGAACCATGGCGGAACCATCCGGGTCGATAGTCGGGTCAACCAGGGAACAACGTTTACGGTTCGGCTGCCGTGTGCCTGATGCAAGCGGTTCCCAATCCACCAATATTTTGAGCGATTACAATTTCCGCTGTCGAAACGCTCATATCGCTTTCTGCCACAGGAAGAGGGCGTTTCAGGAAATTGCAATTTGTGACGGTACAACAGATTTGTCAGGTCATCATCAAGGAGTGGAGAAAATTTATGACGGATATTAACAAGTTGGACCTCAAGGGATTTTGCACCACTGCCACCCGGAG
>CAYQKZ010000355.1:0-3539 GCA_964418135.1 uncultured Desulfobacterales bacterium | reverse complement strand
CATCGACGGCAAAGGTATTAAAAGTGTGGCGGATTTCAAAGGCCGGAAAGTATCGACCGGTGCCCCCGGCAGCGGCACCGAAATCAAAGCCCTGCGGGTACTCGAAGCCTATGGACTCAATCCGGACAAGGATATCACACGCGATCGGCTGGGAGCTTCCGAATCGGCCGGCGCATTGAAAGATGGAAAGATCGATGCCTATTTCTGGGATGGTGGCGTGCCCACGGCTTCAGTGCTGGACATTGCCTCGACTCCCGGAACCAGAATCAGCCTCCTGAGCCATGGTGATGCCGTTGACAAGATGACCGCCAAATACGGCCCGGTCTATTTCAAATCCATCATTCCCAAAGGAACATACAGCGGTGTCGATTCCGATGTATCCGTCGCTGCCGTCGGAAATATTCTGATCGCCAACGCCGACATGGATCCCAAACTGGCCTATGATATATTGAATGCGATGTTCTCTCATCTGCCGGAGTTGATCGCCGTCCACAAGGAAGCCGAAAATATCCAGTTGATCACGGCACCGGTCGGATCTCCCCTGCCCTTCCATAAGGGGGCAATGCAATTCTATCAGGAAAAAGGGATTACGATTCAGGGATATGCCAAACCGTGAACGCGCAATGCAGATTGTTTGGACCACGGCGATTTTCCGCTGCTTTGATCATCGGTGCAGCCGTTGTGTCCGTTACAATCGATTCGCAGGTCATCGAGATCGGGGGCTTTGCGTTGCGTTACCCGGTTCAGTACGGCGATATCGTCATGCATACGTTTATCCATTCGATGTATGAAGTGCCGGTGATCGAGCGGTTCCGAATCGAAAATGGGCGGATGCATCTGTTTCATGTGGACTCGGAAAGCCATGCAGCTCTGGAATATTACGGCATTGAAAACCGGCTCGAGAATAACGTAACCCGCCGGATTCGGGAATTCAGCATACCGGTGGACAGCATCGGATTGCATATGTTGTTTATCGGAAATCAGGCGGTCTCTCTATCAACCGTGAATTCCGGCACACCCAGCATCCGAATCCGGCTGATTCAGCAGCCCGCTGTTGTCAACTGGGTGAATTCCCTGTGGAGATAAATTATGGAAGATAAAAAAACGACCTGGGTCACAGAAGCGCAGTTGAAGAAGGTCGAAGAAGTCATCGAAAAAGAAGAAGGGGTTACCCGTAAACCAACGGGGGGTTGGGACCGGATCATCACCGTGATTGCGGTGGCAACCTCCCTTTTTGCCATTTATGTGGCCGTGGGAACCATCACCACGCAGATCTTGCGAGGCGTTCATGTGGCGCTGATTCTGACGCTGATATTTCTGTTCTACCCCATGGCCGGCCGGTTCAGAAACAAGGTTCAGGTGATCGACATCGTCCTGGCCTTGCTGTCGATCCTCTGTATCGGTTATATGCTCTATGATTTCGAGGATTTCATTTACCGATCGGTCACACCGGAAACCTTGGACCGGGTCTTCGGGGTCATTCTGATTCTGCTGATTCTGGAGGCCACCCGGCGAACATCGGGCTGGATCATGCCGACAACCGTTGCGCTGTTTCTGATCTATGCCTATATCGGGCCCTCTCTTCCAGCCCCCTGGACACATCGCGGATACGAGCTGGACCGGATTGTCGGACATATGTACATGACCCTGGAAGGCATTTTCGGTGTTCCCATCGATGTGTCATCGACGTTTATCATCATGTTCACCATTTTCGGTTCCTTTCTTCAGATATCAGGAGCCGGAAAATTTTATGTGGACTTCGCTTTCACAGCCATGGGCCGCAAGCCGACTGGCGCCGGCCGGACAGTGGTCATTGCGTCATTTTTTCTGGCAGGTGCATCCGGAAGCGGAGTGGCCAATACCGTAACCGTCGGCTCCGTTGCGTATCCCATGTTGAAAAAGGCAGGCTACGACAAGGAAAATGCGGGTGGATTTCTTGCCGCCGGCGGTATTGGTGCGGTGTTAACCCCGCCGGTCATGGGCGCGGCGGCTTTTCTGATCGCGGAATTTTTGCGCATTTCTTACCTGGATGTCGTTCGAATGGCGTTTATTCCGGCCTGCCTGTATTACTGGGGGTTGCTGTGGATGATTGAATTCGATGCCCGAAAATTCGGCATGAAAATGGTGGATGTCGAAAAGCCGTATGATTTGAAAACACTGACCAAACTGTACGGGTTTCATTTTCTTCCGCTGGTGGCCATCATCACGTTTCTGATTTTGGGATTTACCCCGTCCATGGCGGTGTTCTGGGCGATCGTCACCTGTTTTGTATCCAGTTTTATCCGTAAAGAGACCCGCTTTACGTGGGAAAAATTGATCCTTGCATTGAAAAACGGCACACTCGGAGTACTCAATGTGGCAGTGGTCTGTGCCAGTGCAGGAATTATCGTCGGCGTGGTCAGTCTGACCGGACTGGGGTTGAAGCTCTCGACCATCATCATCAGCTATGCCGGCGGCAATCTCTTCCTGACCGCACTCTATACGGGCATCTTGCTGTGGATCATCGGCCTGGCCGTACCCATCACGGCAACTTATATCATCGCGGCCGTCATTGCCGCACCGGCCCTGGTCAAACTCGGCGTTCCGGAACCGGCCGCCCATATGTTCATCTTCTACTATGCCGTGCTTTCCGAAGTGTCGCCACCAACCGCATTGTCCCCCTTTGCCGCCGCCGCTCTTACCGGCGGTGATCCGTTCAAGACCACGATGATGGCCTGGAAATATACGGCCACGGCATTCATCATCCCATTCATGTTTACCCTGCATGCATCCGGCATGGCGCTTCTCCTGAAAGGTGTCGGCATCGGAGAAGGGGCATGGGTCATCGCCACATCGTTTCTGGGAATTTTCGCACTTTCAGCGGCGTCTTCCGGATGGCTGTTCCAGCGATGCCGGGTCTGGGAACGGGCATTATTGATCATCGGCGCGTTGATGTTGCTTCACCCGTCATTGTGGAGTGACTGGGTCGGCATGGCGCTGCTAGGAGCGATCATGCTGTTTCAAAAACGGTCTGCAGCCGCATAGCCAGGGAAAGGAGCAGAAACATATTAGATGTTTATTGGTATAGCATATTGGATATATTGGGTTTCAGGGTCTTACCGGACGAGCAACTCGATCGGGGAATGAAGCAGGGCTTTGCCTCGTTTTCTGACATCATATCACAATACGCCCCCGGAATCCAACATGAACCAATGGGAATTGAACTGAAGCAGTGCCTTCTCATTGGTTGACATATTTTTAATTATAATGAAAAATGTCAACCAAAGGAGGTGAGATCATGATTACCCATTTTGGTGAACGGCTGAATGCCGCTAGGAAAATGGCAGGCATGAGCCTGGATGCCCTTGTGCTAAAAACCGGGTCCATTGTCAGCAAACAAGCTATCAGCAAATACGAAAAAGGGCGGATCAATCCCGGCAGTGATGTCTTGATCGCCCTGGCCAAGGCCCTCGATGTGAAAGTGGATTATTTCTTTCGCTCCTCGAAGATTTGCATCGCAGGTATTGAATTTCGAAAACGCGCCCGTCTGTCCAAAAAAG
>CAYQKZ010000354.1:0-3546 GCA_964418135.1 uncultured Desulfobacterales bacterium | reverse complement strand
TCCCTGGATACGCGCGGCATGAACCACCCTTCGATCAATCCGTGAATTCGATCTATGAAAGCGGATTCCTGAAGTGCGGAGGGAAGCTCCTTGAAAATCCCGTCGCTTTCGTAAAGCGGCATACGATTGTTCCCCAGCGTGATATTGCCGAGCATGACAAATCCGGATTCGGAGGTTCCCAAGTCCCCGGTGGCTCTGCGATACCGGCCGCTTTCTAAATACATTTTCAGGGCGGCCATGGCTTCGCCGGAAGCATCTGTTTGTATCTTCTGGATTTCATCAACCACGACAACGTCATACCTTGGAATCAGGCCGATCCGTTTTGTGTTGCTGTTGAAAAACAGCGCCGGCGCGGAGAGCTTACCGCCCGGAATTACGGCTGCATAGCGGCTGATATTATCGAACACGAAGGATTTTCCAGTCCCTTTCGGCGCCAGCTCCGCAAGATTCACCCTCGGCTCAACCAAAGGAATGATCCTGCTGAGGAGCAGCAGTTTTTGCGCAAGGTGGTGGACATCGGGGTTGAACTGACAACTTGAAACCAGGAAGTCAATCCACTCATCGATATCGAAATGCTTCCGGGAATCCCTGAAATAGTCCAGATCGATCCCGGGCGTCTGGAACGCTTTGAATTCGACCAACCATATCTGGCCTTTCTTCACGTCCTCACCGTCGGGGGGAACATACCGTAAAGTACCCAGCCCCCACATGCCTGTTTTCAAAAGCATCGGGTTGTTGTCGATGATATCCTTCTGCACCATGGCATTGTTGACATCCAGAAGCGGAATGCTGAGTTCATGGCTGTGACGTTCGAGGTTCACATTGACCCTAAAATCATCCAGAATCCGAACCTCTTCCTGTTCCATCAGGCGATTTAAAATCGAATTTTTATCCGCCTTTTGCGGCATGAATTTTGAAATCGTATTGACGATCTCACTTCTGCCGTCCTCGGTCAGGGTGTCTCCATCCATGAATTGACTGACGATCCACTCGCCGACATAAACCGGGATCGCACGGGCACCGAACCCAGCCTTTCCTATGAGACCTTTGTTTATGACAACTTCGCCATAATAGTCTTTTGCTTTTTGCTCAAACGGCTTCATATCTTAAATGATGAATTCAGAATGATGAAGGATGAATCATAAGACTGCCCTTTTCTTCTGAATTACTCCTTTCCCGAGATATTTTTGGAATGATGAATGATGAAAGCTGAATGATGAATGTTGAATAAGCAAATTTTGAGGAATGGATGTTTTTCCATTCATCATTCAGCTTTCATCATTCATAATTCTTTCAGGCTGAATCCTCCGGACATGGCGGATTTGAATTCACACTCAAGCACAATCGGCAGCGTGTGCTGTTCTCCGGAAATTTCATATACAATCTCGATTTCCAGAGGATTGTTCCCCAAAGCTGTTTTTTTGAAATAACAGTTCATTGTCAGCGGCACTGCACTGGCGGCCGGGATTGATATGGCTTCACAGCTTTTAAGATCGGCTTCGGGCGACACGACGGTTGCTCGGATAATACGGACCGGCACGGCATTTGGGTTCTGCAATTCGATATTCAACGGCAGGACGCGCTGAATGTAAAATTTTGCTCTGCCGGTCTCTTTGATGATGTCGAGATTGAGGAAGCGGGAGGCAAGCTTTTTCCATGCCGCCTTCACCATTTTGTAGAATGCTGCCGGAACAATCACCTCTTCGGGTGTTACGCCGCCGTGCATAAATCCTTTCACAGCACCGGCAGGGCGAACGGTATTGTGCCCTCTGGGCAAAAAGAAGGACGTATTTTCCGAAGCAAACGGCCGTTTGAACCGATGCCCGATAGCCCACAAATTTTGAGGCACTTCATTTGCCTGCCCTTCGGTTACAGACGAAAATCGGAATTTTTCATCAATGAAGAGATCCCGGACAATCGCCGAGTCGAATGACCGCTTTTCTTCCTCAAGAATCCGGCAGGCACCGTGATCGGTCACCACATATACGTTGAAAAGCGCCTTCGCCCCCTCCCAATTCTGATACACGCTGTTTACCGATTCCGCCACCCGTGTAAAAAGGCGGTGCAACTCTTCCTCATACGTGGTGTTCTTGGATTCCACGTCCGAATGCAGGAGCTCATCTCCGTCAGTAAAGTTGAGAACGGCGATGGTGGCGTTTTGCGGAGAGGGCATTTCCGACATCTCTTTCAAATTGCGCAGGTATATAACATTTTTGCCGCTCCAGTCCGATGCTGCCCGCTTCTTTAGAACAGTCTCATAGTTTCCCGCCTTGTCTTGCCATTCTCCGCTGAGTAGAGCCGCCTTATTATGTTCGGTATCCGTCGGCAGCCCGGCAAATCGATAATTCAAATTATGGCGGCTGAGGCCGATGTTGATAAGCGCATCCTCGATGATACCCATAAAAGACAGCGGCAAACAGTCTATGAGGAGTATGATCGTCAGCCCGTTGTCCGAACCGCTTGATACGATATCCCGTAAGCAGTGTGTCAAACTGAGCTCCGGTTCTTTGTGAATGGACGCATATTCGCCAATGTACCAATCGGAAAAGCGGGCTACGGTTTGTTCCAGATCGTCATCGTAATACCCATTGTGTATTTGCCATGTGCGGTAGGGCATGTACTCCATGGCTGCCCATCGAATCCAATCTGAAGCGTCCCATTCTTCTTCGGGTTTGAGCAAGGTCGGGCGGACGGGTTTGACATGGTAGGCAAGTGCATTGAGCCGGCTTTTGCTTATACCCGGACAAAACTCGAATTTTTCACGTACCGCCTGAATGTCCGGCAGGGACGGCGCAAATTGCCCGCTTTTAAGTATGCTCGAAACGAATTGATATTCCTGTATAAGCCGCCCGGAGACACAGCCCGTAACCTTTTTGAAGTCACTGCTCGAATGGATCTGCTCCCGAATCTCGTTAAAAAACAGTTCAAGCTGCGTCAATATCTGTTCGCGGGCTGATAGTTCCAGCGGCAAATCCTGAATCGCATCCGGCGGAATCTTGCGAACAAAAATCGCTTGTTCCGGGGACAGCACGAATTCCATCAGTTTGCCGGGATAGCCATGCAGAATCGCCCAAAAGCTGAGCCAGTGCCAGATATTGGTCGCATCCTCTGAAAGTCGTGTGCAGACCTCCTGAAGCCATGCATCCCCGCTTTTCTCCGCCCACTGCCGGCATTTACTTTTCAGGCATCGATCCAGCAGCGGATGTTCCCTGAATGCCGCCTTTGCATCATCGTTTACAAGCCCAGAGATTACGGAAACAAGCGCTGCGGAACTGAGCGCATCCTTATCAAAGGCAGATCCCAAAAAGTGAGAAAGAAAGCGTGTTTCAAAACTCATGGATTTCTGAGATACGACATCCATTTCCAAGAGATTGTGCTTGAGGACCTCATCATCCGTCAGCCAATCCGGAATATCCACATTCCACTGCTCGGCCAGCACCAACCGGGGCGTTTTTTCATCGAAATGCGCCAGGCAATCAATCTGTTCTGTGAAATCCCTCAACCATGCAAAGTGATTCCGCGACCGCACCCATATTTTCAGACCCG
>CAYQKZ010000353.1:0-3564 GCA_964418135.1 uncultured Desulfobacterales bacterium | reverse complement strand
CTATCAAAATGAGAGAAAAAATTCCGTCAGTCTATCAATCCGTCTATCAATTTGATAGACGAGGCACTGGTTCAGTTGAAATGGTGAATATGTTCTCTACGAAATGAATGTAATGATGAGGAGATGTGTAGCGCAAGCACGGTTCTGAGAGGGCCCGGGACAATGGCGGAAATAAGTGAATCGACGGTGACACACAGTAGCCGCGTGCGGCAAGGCGTCAGTAAAAGTCAGCCGGTATCGGTTCTTTATTCTTCAAAATGGTAACCGGTCTCCTCGACGAATGTTCATCTGAAAAATTTCGCTGCGCTATCGGTCGGGAATGGTCGAAAAAAGGCCTATTCCTTCTCTGCTGCCTTGCGAAATGAATGTTCCGAATGTCTATAGTATAGTTCGATGTTATTGAAACCTCAAATGAAAAACGAATCAAACATTTCCTTATCTGCCCGACGTTCATTGCGAATTTGCCAATACACGTTTAATTTTGCGTTGAGGGGATGACATCTTTTCTATACCTATTTCGTAACTAAACCCTTTTCATCCAACACGTTTCTGACCCTTGTCGCAAGATCGTTCAATGACACGGGCTTTATCAGAAAGCCTTTAACACCCATATCCCCGGCAAGCTGCTCTTCTTTTTCATCAGCAAAGCCGGTACATATTATGATCGGAATTTCAGGCCTGATCGCTATCAATTCATCCGCCAACTGAATACCTGTCATATTCGGCATACTTCGGTCGCTGATCACCAGATCGAACTGGAATGGGTCTGCCCGGAAATCATCCAACGCATTCAGGCTGCTTGTTCGAGCAGTTACTCGATAGCCCAGCCTTTCAAGCATCATCTGCTCCAGAAGCACGATCTGTTCTTCATCATCGATCAGCAGAATCCTTTCGCAGCCCGTCGGGAGGTTTTCCACGACAGCGGTGGGCTTCATCTCATCGATGACATCTTCCAGAAGCGGCAGATACACCTGGAACACGGTTCCTTTGCCGGCTTCACTGTAAACCCGGATATCCCCGCCATGTTCCTGGACGATGCCGTGTACTACGGACAACCCCAGTCCTGTCCCCTTCCCTTGTTCCTTGGTGGTAAAGTAGGGTGTAAATATCTTGTCAATCATGGCCGGATCGATTCCGACGCCGTTATCCTGCACCGTAATACAAGCGTATTTACCGGATATCATCGTATTGTCGTGGAATAGTTCTTTTTCAAATAACGTCTCTTTCAACATGACATGGATGGCTCCGCCGGACTGCTCGACGGCATGATAGGCGTTTGTAATCAAGTTCATAAAGATTTGATGGAGTTGTGTGGGATCGGCGGAGACCATGCCGCAATTCGGTTCAATTTGACTGCCGATAGGAATGTTCTGTGGTATTGTTGCACGGGACAGGTTCAATACCTCTTTCAGAATGGGTTGAATCCGGATGGGCAGTTTCTGGAGATCGGACTGGCGGCTCAATGCCAGAATCTGTTTAACCAGTTCGCTTCCACGTTGTGCGGATTTATGTATTTGTTCAACACTTTCATACCATGGATCCTCGTATGGAATCACCCCCAGCATCATCTCTGAAAGACCGCTGATCGGAAACAGAATATTGTTCAGATCATGCGCAATGCCGCCAGCCAGTAATCCAATCGCCTCCATTTTCTGTGCCTGCCGTAGCCGTGCCTCAAGCTTGACTTTCTCTTCCTCCGCATTCCTGCGTTCGGTGATATCGCGGACAACAGCCACCAAACCGATAATTTTTCCGTCCTGATACAGGGGGGAACCGATGACTTCTCCAAATAAACGGGTTCCGCCTTTTGCAATAAATTCATATATTGAAGGGCTCATATGCTTGCCGGACAGGATGCTCGTCGTATTGGAAATCACGTGCGGCAAATCTTCCGAAGAGATGATATGCAAATCCAGGAAAGGCCTGTCGATCAGTTCTTCGGGCATGTATCCCAATAATCTCTCCACACCCGGTGAAACACTTCGCAATATGAAATCGGTGTCAACTCGATAAATTACATCCCTGACATTCTCAAAGCTCAACCGATACCACTCTTCATTCTTACGCAGTGATTCCTGCATCTGCTTGCGATCCGTGCTGTCACGGATCGTCACGATGATCCTGTCATCCCTGCCGATCGTGACCCGTCTCATCATGATGTCGGCCCAGAACAGCCGACCGGTTTTATGCTTGGTATGCCATTCGAACTGTTGTGGTTCTCGTGTCATCGCTTTCTGGAACCAGCTCTTCGCTTCCGATCGGGTGTATGGAGCAATCCCGGAACTCAGATCGCTGGCGGAAAGATGAATGGCTTCCTCCCGGGAATAACCGTACATCCCGCACATGGTCCGGTTCACATCGATGATTTTAAACGATGGCACTTCATGGATAAACATGGCTTCGTTACCCGCGTTGAAAATCGACTGAAACCGATCATTGCTGTCTTTCAGCAGTTTCTCCTGCTGAATTCTGAGCTGCACCTCCTGCTCTAAAGCGGCGGTTCTCTGGGCGACCATCCGCCGCAAAATCCACAGCCAGAGAAACAGCAATGCCACCACCAGCAAGGCCCCAACCACCCCAATCGAAATATACCGCATCCACTGTTGACTGAGGATCGGAGTACCATACCAGCGCTTTTCGATATCCTCATATTCATCTTTCGAAATCCGGGCGAACCCGCCTTCAATTTTTTCAAGGAGTGCCCGTTGCCCTTTCAATACCGCCCGGTGAAATTCTCCGGAATAGAGTGGTTTGCTCACCTTGAATCGATCCTGAATTCCCATCTTGTAGAGATAGTAAAGTGCCGGTGGTTTGTCCACCGTGAACACATTCACCTTGCCGTCTCGGGCCGCCGCTACAATCGACTCGTAGCTCTTGAACTCAACCAGATTGGTAACCCCCCTGGATTTGAGTACTTCGACGGCGCTGTCTCCCGCTTTGACACCGACGGCAAATCCGCTGAGATCATGTTCATCCTGTATGCCGGAGATATCGGTCCGAAAAAAAATCGGTACATCGATTTGTGCATACGGTTTTGAAAACTCGTAGATATGTTCACGTCGCTCGTTACGGAAAATCGTGTCGATAACGTCGAACTCACCGGCCTGCATGCGGTGCTGGGCTTCCTCCCAGTCCATCGCATTCAACTGAACGGGAATGCCGGTCATTTTTTCCCACAGGCGCCACTGATCGACAAGAATACCCTTTAAACGCCCACCGTCTTCCTTGAAGACATACGGCGGGTAGTTGTCGTCCATAACGACTCGGATGGGGTGAACGGACATATTGATGGGTTCGGCGCCTGCAAGAGACAAGCCCAGCGTGGAAACACATAGCAGTGCGCCAAGAAAACCGATGATTTTGAAAAACTTTAAACACATATTTCACCCGAAAAATATCCACGATGCCAATCAGCATTAGCCATCGCTGCTTTTCGTTCTGTTATGAGTATCAAACTTTCTCTTCCCGATCAGAGAGAAAGGCTTTGCGGCAGGTTCGCAGCGTTTCCAGTGCATCGGCATAATCGAAATCCTGAATCTGTCTGCCAAGCTGTTCGGCATCATC